>JADJCK010000015.1 GCA_016703265.1 bacterium | reverse complement strand
CGCCATCCGCCCGCGCAACTGCCGACCGCCGTCGATCGACTTCAGCACCGCCCGCGTCCCCTCATGCACCATCGTCAGCGGCATGTCACTGCGCCTCTTCTGCCGCGCCGCGTCGATCGCGTCCTTCGGCAAGAGGTCGCTCAGCTGCATGTCGCCCCGCACTCGTCGCGCCCGCACGTCCCGTTGTGCGTACCCGGCGCGCGGTTGCAGAAGAACCCGCGGCATCATCCCAGCGCACATCGTTCTGCGCGGACAGCTCTCGAAGTACTCGACGAACCGCACCAGCCGGTTCAGCACCCCGCCGCTTACCGCATGCTCGAGCCGGCACGCCTCAGCATCGGCCTCGGCATCGGGCAGCCCCAGCACATGGTTCAGGAACTTCGAGAGCGTCTCATGCCGCCGCACCACGCCCAGCGCGAGGGCCTCGCCCGCATCGGTGAGCGTGATCACGTCGTATGGCGCATAGTTGATGAGCTTCTTCTCGGACAGCGACCGCAGCGCCTGCGTCACCGACGAATTGTGCACACCCATGCGCAGGACAATGTCCTTGGCACGCGCCGCCCCTTTCGCCGCCACCGTATGGTAGATGGCCTCCAGGTAGTCCTCGAGGCTGGCGCTCAGCTGCAGCTCTTCCGCTCTCATGACCGGCTCCCGGGCCCAATTTCGAAAACGCTATTTCAATGGCGACAAAACTTTTTTGTCTCGCCAAAGATCGGCGAATGAGGGGCCCAAGTAAAGGAAATTCTGGGGTGGGAAGGGGCGATGGCGGGGCGATGGCGGGACGTGGCGCAGCCGTCGGTGGGAGGTGGCGCCGGGCCGAGGGCGGTAGGATAGGCGTTGGTCGGTGCGTGCCTGAGTGGCTTTCGGAGTCGCATCTGGCGCGTACCCAACGGTCCCGCGATCTGTATACCACATACTTTATTGATTTTACTTTATCCTATTGCGCTTTCACGCTGGCTTCGTTATGTTTTCGCTATATCAAAACCGGCCCTTCCTCCCCGAAAGCCGAGCCTCCCATGGCCACTGCCGTGCTCCCCACCTATTCCCCGAACCAACCCGCCGCCACCGTCGACGCCGCCCTGCGCCAGGCCCTGGCCGCCTGCGAACGCGCCCGCGAATGTGCCGTCCTCTGGTTCGCCGAAGTCCAGCGCCGCGAACTCTTCCGCCTGCTGGGTCACCCGTCGCTGGAACTGTATGCCGTCCACGAACTCGGCTTCAGCCGCAACCGCTACTGGCAGTTCAAGCGCCTGGCCGACGACCCGACCGGTTGCCCGAACTGCGTGAAGCCGTAGCCACCGGCGAGCTCGGCTGGACCAAGGCCCAGCAGGTGGCCCGCGTGGCGGCGAGACTACCCAGGCGGCCTGGGGTCGCGGAGGCGAAGGTGACCGGCCGGCGCGAGCTCGAGCGTGAGGTGTTGAGGCACGGAAGCGGCGACGCCGAGGCGGAACCGCGAGCGCTGGTCAGCTGGAGTTGGGGGCGGCAGTTGCGCCGGCGCAACTCCTTGTCGAGGGGGAAAACCTGGCCAGTGAACACGTCGACGCCACCGGACAATTCGGCGCCAGCAACAACACCGCTGCCGAAGACCCACTCACCACCATTACCCTCCGCGCCGATGGCCTGCAGCTCGCGCGGTTCGAGGCGCTCGTCGAACGCGCCCGCAAGCGCGGCCTCGTGCCGCGCACGGCCGACCGCATGGACCTGGTCCTCGCAGCGTTGGAATCATTGGTCGAGGGCCCGGCCGAAGCCGACGCCAGCCCCGCGCGAAAGGCCCCGCCGCCCGCATCGTCATCCACCAGTGCCCCGACTGCGGGCAGGCCGCGGCCGTGACCGCGCGGCGAGCGCAACTTGCGCCGGCGCAAGTCGCGGCCGCCGGGTGCGACGCGCGCGTGGAACAGGCAGGCAAGCGCAATCACGCCACGATCCCGTCAAAAGTGAGAAGCGCAGTGCTCGCCCGCGACCGGCATCGCTGCGCCACGCCGGGGTGTGGCGCAGCGCGTTTCCTCGAGGTGCATCACGTGATTCCACGCGGACGGGGCGCGCCGAACAAGGCGGAGAATCTGGTCACGCTGTGCTCGCGGTGCCATCGGTTCGCGCATGAACAGACGGGACTTGCGCCGGCGCAAGTCGGGGCGGCGGGGCTCGCGCCGTAAGAGGTCAGCGCTGGGCGCCAGGTCGTGGGGGAGCATGGCAAGCGGGCCGGAGGCAACCTCCGTCACCGCGACGCCGGTATCTCCCCAAACGCCCCCAAAGCCCTCTCGAACACCCCCAGCGACCAGGCGATGGCCATCCCGAAATTCGTGATCGGGACGCCGGCCTCGCGGGCCAGCATGATGCGCGAGAGCATCTCGCGGCGGTTCCACATGCAGGCGCCGCAGTGGACGATCAGCTTAAAAGAAGCCAAATCAGCTGGCCAGTCGCGGCCCTGCGAGTTGGTGATCGCCAGGTCGCCGCCCACGTGCTGGTTCAGCCAGCGGGGGAGTTTTTCGCGGGCGATGTCGTCGGTGATGGGGTGGTGGGTACAGGCGTCGATGATGAGGACGCGGTCGCCGGGCTTCAAGGCGCCAATCGCGCGGGCGCCGCGCGCGAGCTCGGCGAGGTCGCCCTTCCAGCGGCTCATCAGGATGGAAAAACCGGTCAAGGGAATTTCAGCAGGCACGATGGCCGCCACCTGGGCGAAGGCCTGCGAGTCGGTGACGACCAGGGCGGGCGCACACCGCAGTGACGCCAGCGCGTCGGCCAGCGCGTCTTCCTTGGCCACCACGCACCAGGCGCCCAGGTCGAGCAGGTCGCGGATCACCTGCACCTGCGGCAGGATGATGCGGCCCTTGGGCGCCTCCTGGTCGATGGGAATCACGAGTACGACCGTCTGGCCGGCGCGCACCAGGCCGCCGAGGATGCTGGGCGGGTTGATCCAGTCCTCGGGAGCCAGGCGGATCAGTTCGCGGCGCAGGGCGTCGAGGCCCTCGCCGGTGGCGGCGACCGTGGCCACGCAGGGAAACTCGCGCCCGGACAGCGCGGCCGGCATGGGGGCCAGGTCGGCCTTGTTCCAGACGGCGATGACGGGGGTGCCGCGGCGGGTCAGTTCGGCGACCAGTTCGTCCTCGAAGGGGCCCCAGCCGTCGTCGGCGGCGACGACCAGGCCCAGGTCGGTGCGGTCGAGGATGCGGCGCGTCTTCTCGATCCGCAGCGCGCCGAGGTGGCCCTCGTCATCGACGCCGGCGGTGTCGATGAACACCACGGGGCCCAGCGGCAGCAGTTCCATGGGCTTCTCGACCGGGTCGGTGGTGGTGCCGGCCACTTCCGAGACGATGGCCACCTGCTGGCGCACCAGCGCGTTGAGCAGCGACGACTTGCCCACGTTGCGCCGGCCGAAGAGGCCGATGTGGAGCCGCAGTCCCCGGGGTGTTGCCTGCATCGTCGAGTCCTTCCCGGCGGCCGTGCCGCCCTCAGGAACAGAGGTCCCGTTCGCCGTTCTCGCGCACGCGTCGCAGGCGGTCTCGCAGGTCAGCGGCCGCGGCGCCGACCGGCAGCGCCGCGAGTTCGCGCGCAATCAGGGCCTCGCCGGCCGTGCGCGTGCCGGGCGCGGCGTAGTCGATCAGGTACTCCTGCAGCGTGGTCAGCGCGTTGGGCGTGCAGAAGCGCTTGATGAAGCCGGGGATGGCGAACTCCATGAAGTGCTCGCCGGTGCGGCCCTTGCGGTAGCACGCGGTGCAGAAGCTGGGCAGGTAGCCGTCGTCGACCAGCTCGCGCATCACTTCGTCCAGCGAGCGAGTGTCGCCGAGGGCGAACTGGCCGCGCTCCAGGCAGGGCAGCGCCGCGGGCTCGCCGTAGCCGCCCAGTTCCAGGCGGGTGCCGGCGTCGATCTGCGAGACGCCGAGGGGCCAGCGCGGCGCGGCGCAGGTCGGCGTGCTCGCGCGCGGTCAGGATCAGGCCCGTGTAGGGCACCGCCAGGCGCAGGACGGCGATCAGCAGCAGGAAGTCGTCGTCGTCCACCAGCGGCAGGCCTTCCAGGTGCACGCCCGAGGCGGGCTGCAGGCGCGGGAAGCTGATCGTGTGCGGGCCCACCCCGAACCGTTCCTGCAGGTGCAGCGCGTGGCGGACCAGGCCCAGCACTTCGAAGCGCCAGTCGTGCAGGCCGAACAGCGCGCCCAGGCCCACGTCGTCGCAGCCGGCCATCATCGCGCGGTCGAGGGCCGACAGGCGCCAGCGGTAGTCGCCCTTGCGGGTGCCGGCCGGGTGCGCGCGGGCGTAGGCGCCGTGGTGATACGTCTCCTGGAACACCTGGTAGGTGCCGATGCCGGCCTCGCGGATCGTGCGGAAGCCGTCCACGTCGAAGGGCGCGGCATTGATGTTCACGCGGCGGATCTCGCCCGTGCCCTCACGGGTGGCGTAGACCTCGCGCACGCTGTCGGCGATGAACTCAGGTCGTAGTCCGGGTGCTCGCCGAACACGAGGATGAGCCGCTTGTGCCCCTCGCGCTCGAGGGCCAGGACCTGGCGGCGCACCTGCGCCCGGTCGAGCGTGGCGCGAACGGCCTCGGCGTTGCTGCTGCGGAAGCCGCAGTAGGAGCAGTCGTTCACGCACTCGTTGCCCACGTACAGCGGCGCGAACAGCACGATGCGGTTGCCGTACACCGTTTCCTTCAGCTGCCGCGCGGCGGCGAAGATCTCGGCGCGCAGGTCCGGGTCGCGGGCCCGCAGCAGCGTCGCGGTCTCCTCGACGGTCAGCGCCTGCTTGTCCAGGCTGCGCGCGACGATGTCGCGCACTTCAGTGGCGCCGGGCCGCGCCGCGCCGTGCAGCAGCGCCGTCAGCCGGTCGTCGTCGATGAAGTCGACCGCGGCGTCGCCGCGCCCGTCGCCGATCGTGCGGCCGACCGAAGCGATACGCTTCTCGAGGCAGCCCTGGCACACCTCGGCCGTCTCGTTCAGGCAGGCCTTGCCCGGGTAGATGGTGTAGTGCACGCGGTACTGCAGGGGCGTCAGGTTGGGCATGACCACGTTGGCGCCGCGGCGCAGGCCCAGTTCGCGGCCCTGCGCGCGGTCGATGGTCGCCAGCGCGGTGGTGCTGGGGATATTCGCGCCGGGGCAGAGGAGGCGGGCCAGCGCCACGGCCTTCAACGTCGACAGTTCATCGGCAGGAACCTGAAACGCGTCGTCGCCGGGCGCCGACGCGCTGCCAAGCGGCGTATCCGGATGCGCGATGTACGGCCCGATGCCGATCATATCCAGGTCCAGCTCGCGCATGAGCAGCAGGTCGTCAGCCAGGTCGGCGTACGTCTGGCCGGGAATGCCTACCATCACGCCGCTGCCGATCTCGTAGCCCAGCGCGCGCAGGCGCCGCAGCAGGGCCACGCGGTCGCTCACCGCCTGGCCGGGGCGCGGCGGGTGGATGCGCTCGTACAGTTCGCGGTTCGACGTCTCGAAGCGCAGCAGGTAGCGGTCGGCGCCGGCCTGGCGCCACAGTCGCAACGCCTCTTCATCGCGCTCGCCCAGGCTCAACGTCACGGCCAGCGGCGTGGTCGCCTTGATCCGGCGCACCACGTCGGCCACCCATTCCGCGCCCAGGCCCGGGTCCTCGCCGGCCTGCAGCACCACGGTGCCGTAGCCGAACGACACCGCCTGAACGGCGCACGCGAGCACCTCGTCGGCCGTCATGCGGTAGCGGGTCACGTCGGTGTTGGCCGCACGCAGGCCGCAATAGCCGCAGGCGCGCACGCAGTGGTTCGAGATCTCGACCAGCCCGCGCAGGTGCACGGCGTCGCCCACCGAGCGGCGGCGCACCGCGTCGGCGGCCGACCACAGCTCGTCGAGCTTCGCCTCGTCCAGCTCGCGCAGCCGCGCGATGATGTCGTCGCGGTTCATCATGCGGGGGCCAGCGTGCTTTCCAGCAGCGCGGCCGTCGGCTCGCACGAGATTTCCACCGTGAAGGTGGAGCCCACGTCGGGCGTGCTGGCCACCGTCACGTCGCCGCCGTAGAGACGGGCCAGCTTGCGCAGGATCGACAGGCCCAAGCCGCTGCCCAGCACGTTCCGCGTGTGGTCGTTCTTGATGCGCACGAACTCGCCGAACAGGCGCCCGCACTCCTCGGCGCTCAGGCCGAAGCCCGTGTCGGCCACCTCCAGGCGCGCCCGGCCGCCGGCGCACTCCAGGCGCACGTCCACGCTGCCGCCGTCGCGGTTGTACTTCACGGCGTTGGTCAGCAGGTTGTTCAGCATGATCTCCATCTCGCCCCGGTCAGCCGTCACGGGAACCGGGGTGGGCGCCGCGAGGTTCAACGTGATTCCCCTGGCCGCGGCCTCGGGCGCGACCGAATCGAGCGCTGCGCGCGCCACGTCGCACAGGTCCAGCGACGCCAGTTCGCGCCGCTTCTGGCCCGACTCCAGCCGGGTCACGTCCATCAGGTCCATGATCAGCTTGCGCATGCCGTCGATGCGCACCAGGCAACGGTCGATGGCGTTGGCGTGCACCACAGGGTCGTCATCGGCGGGCAGGTCCTTCAGGATCCAGAGGTAGCCCTGGATGGCATTGAGGGGCGCCTTCAGCTCGTGCACGATCACCGACAGCAGCTGGAAGCGGATCTGGCTCTTCTCGCGCGCCAGGCGGCGCGTCTCGCGCACGTGCAGCAGGTGGCGCGCCGTCTTGTCGACCACCGCGCGCAGCTCGTCGGGCGTGAACGGCTTGGCCAGGAAGTCCTCGGCGCCGCGCTTGGTGGCCAGCACCGCGTTCTCGAGCGTGGCGTAGGCCGTCATCATCACCGTCAGGAACTCGGGCGCCGGCTGGCGCGCCCCCAGCACCCCGAGCAGCTCCACGCCCGACATGCCGGGCAGCTGGTGGTCCAGCAGCACGATGTCGGGCGGCGAGGCCTCGATCAGGGCCAGGCCCGCCTCGGCGCTCTCGGCCTCCTCGACCGCAAAGCGGCACTCGCCGTCGATGTCGGGTATCGAGACGGCGTGCCTCTCCAGCGCGCGCCGCACCACGGTGCGCATGAGCGATTCGTCGTCGATGATGAGCACCCGCAGCGTGTTCATGGTCACTCCCGCGGCAGCAGCCGGGACAACTCGCGCTTCAACTGTTCGAACCGCACCGGCTTGCCCAGCACCGCGTCGGCCTTGATCCAGGCGCGCTCGGCGGGGGTGTCGGTGGTGAAATCGAGCCCGGTCTCGTGCTGGACGCCCGTCACCATCAGCACGGGCACGTCCGGATAGCGCCTCTTGATGCGATAGCTCAGTGCGAAGCCGCCGTCGGCGCGTTCCATCATCAGGTCGAGGATGGCCAGGTCGGGCTTCATCGTCTCCAGAAGCGCATCGGCCGCCGTTTCGCCTTCAGCCGTGGTCACGTCGTAGCCGGCCGCCTCCAGCTGCATCCGCAGTTGCTGGCGGAAGTCGGGGTCGTCGTCCACGACGAGCACCATGGGCCTGGAACCGTTCATGCTGTCCTCTCCCCGTTGACGGGCCGGCGCGCAGGCAGCGCCACGGTGAACGTGGTGCCGGTGGGCCCGGCCTCCGGATCGGCGTTCGAGACCACGCGGATATCACCGCGGTGCATCTTGACGATGCCGTAGCTGACGGCCAGGCCCAGGCCCGTGCCCTGGCCGGCCTTCTTGGTCGTGAAGAAGGGCGTGAAGATGCGGCTGCGGTTCTCCGGCGCAATGCCGGTGCCGTTGTCGGTGACCACGAAGCGCAGTTCATCGGGGCCGCCTTCGGAGCGCACCAGAAGCCGGCCGCCGTCGGGCATCGCGGCCGCGGCGTTGGTCAGCAGGTTGATGATCACCTGCGTGATCTGCTCGGCATCCAGCTCGGCCGTGGGCAGGCCGTCGTGTTCCACGGTCACGGCGATGTTCGCCGGCAGCGTCGCGCCACGCAGTGCCCGCGCCACCACCTCGCGCGCATCGACGGTCGCGTGCACGACCTTGTTCTGGCGCGCGAAGTTGAGCAGCCCCGCGACGATGCGCTTGGCGCGGTCGGTCTGCTCGACGATGGTCGCCAGCTCGCCCCGCAGCGGCGAGTCGGCCGCCGCCTCCTCCAGCAGCATGTGCGAGTACATCAGCACCACGCCCAGCGGGTTGTTCACCTCGTGGGCGATGCCGGCGGCCAGCTGGCCCATCGAGGCCAGCTTCTCGCTGTGCACCAGCGCCTCCTGGGCGCTGGCCAGCTGGACGTGCGAGACGGCCAGTTCCTCGACGGTGCGGCGCAGTTCCTCGATCGTGTAGGGCAGGCACATCTCGTTCTCGGCGAGGCCGTCGTGGATGGCGACAGCGTGCTCCCGGCAGGTGTCGTAGCCGCAGGCGCCGCAGTTGAGCTCGTCGCCCGGGTTGCGCTTGCCCATCCAGGTGAGGATCTCCTGCAGTTCGGCCTCGAAGGCGCCACCAGGCGCTGGTCGTCGGCGGCGTAGCCGCGCCCCAGGTCGAGCCCGGCAACGGCGCGCAGGTCGGCCTCGCGGCGCCCGCCGTCCTCGCGGGCCAGGGCGTGGCGCGCATACTGCGAGATGCGCTGCCGGCGGCCCCAGGCCGGCGCCTCGGTGGTCATGCCCGGGCCCATCACGCAACCGGAGCAGCAGAGCACTTCCAGCAGGCGCACGTCGAGGTCGGCCGAGTCGAACTCCTTGATCACGTCCTGGAACTCGCTGCGGCCGCCGGCCGCCACGATCTGGCCCGAGACCAGGTCGTCCTCGATCTTCGCCGCCACCAGCATGCCCCGCGAAAGGGGGAACAGCGTGCCGGCGCCCGCATGCGGCGGGTCGAAATCGCCCGCCTCCACGCGGTCGGGGTCGATCGCCGCCTCGGCCAGCATGCGGCGCAGCTCGGCGAACGTGAGCACGCCGTCGATCTCGCCCACCACCTGGTCGGCCACCGCCTCTTCCTTCTTGGCCAGGCACGGACCCACGAAGACCACGCGCAGGGCCTCGCCGCGCAGCTGCCGCAGGGCGCGCGCCGTGGCGATCATCGGCGAGACCACCGGCGCCAGGTGCGAGACCAGGTCAGGGTGGAACCGCTCCACGTAGCTGGTGATGGCCGGGCAGGTGGTGGCGATGTAGCGGCGGTCGGGATGCTCGTCGAGCAGTTCCCGGTAACGGGCCGCGACCAGGTCGGCGCCGAAGCCCACCTCGTGCACCGAATCGAACCCAAGCCTGCGCACCATGCCCACCAGCTGGTCGGTGGTCATCTCGGTGAACTCGGCCGGGAAGCTGGGCGCCAGGCAGGCCGCCACCGGCTCGGGCCCGGCCAGCAGGGCGCGCACGTCGTCCACCGAGTCGAGCACGCGCTTGGCGCCCTGCGAGCACACGCGCACGCAGTTCCCGCAGCCGATGCAGCGGGCGTCGATCACCTCGGCCTGGCCGCTGCTGATGCGGATGGCCTTGGCGGGGCATTCGCGCACACACGTGTAGCAGACGCGGCAGCGCTCGCGGATCGTCGAGACCAGCGAGAGCTTGTTCTTCTCGCTCATCGCACGACCTCGCGCGGCGCGTAGTGCGTGTGCAGGTAACGGTGGCTGAGCTCGCCCAGGGGGGCGCCAAGGTACTCGTCGTAGAGCCGGCGGATCGACTCGTTCGCGTGCGCCGTGCGGAGGCCGCCCTCGCGGTCCAGCGCGTAGAGGGCCTGCTGCCGCGCGCGCACGGCGTCGGGCGTCACCGCGCGCACCTGGCCGCCGCCGTTCAGGCAGCCGCCCGGGCAGGTCATGACCTCGATGAAATGCAGGTCGCTGCGGCCGGCGCTCAGCTGCGCCAGCAGTTCCTTGGCCTGCTTCAGGCCGCTGACCACGGCCGCGCCGATCTCCAGCCCGTCGATCTTCACGCGGCACTCGCGCACGCCCTCGCCGCTGCGCACCGCCTGCACGCGCAGTTCGGCCAGGTCGCGGCCCGTCAACAGCCAGTGCGCGGTGCGCACGGCCGACTCCATGACGCCGCCGCTGCCGGCAAACAGGCGCCCTGCGGTGCTGCGCGCGCCGAACGGGTCATCGGCCGGCTCGGGCTCCAGGCGCGCCAGGTCCAGGCCGCGCTGCCGCAGCAGGGTCACCAGTTCGCGCGTGGTCAGCACGGCGTCCACGTCGGGCACGCCGTCGGTGTGCAGTTCGGGCCGCGCGGCCTCGAACTTCTTGGCCACGCACGGCATCACCGAGACGCTGAACACCTTCTCCGGGTCCAGGCCCGCGGCGGCCGACAGGGGACTCTTGACCAGGGCGCCCAGCATCATCTGCGGGCTCTTGCAGGTGGAGAGGTTGGGGATGAACTCGGGATGGAACTGCTCCACGTACTTGATCCAGCCCGGCGAGCAGCTCGTCATCATGGGCAGCGTGCCGCCGCCCCGGATGCGCTGCACCAGCTCCGAGGCCTCTTCCATCACCGTCAGGTCGGCCGTGAAGGCCGTCTCGTAGACGCGCGCGAAGCCCAGGCGACGCAGCGCGGCGTTGAGCAGCCCGGCCACGTCGGCGCCCGGCTTCAGGCCGAACTCCTCGCCCAGGGTCAGCGCCACGGCCGGCGCATGCTGCACCACCACGGTCAGCCCGGGGGCGCCCAGCGCCGCCAGCACGGGCGGCAGGTTCGAGTGTTCGCTCAGCGCGCCGGTCGGGCAGACCATGATGCACTGCCCGCAGTTGATACAGCTGGAGACGTTCAGGCCCTGGTCCAGGGCCGGCCCCACCGTGGTGGCGCTGCCGCGGCCGATGAAGTCGATGCAGCCGACGCCCTCCACTTCCTCGCACACCCGCACGCACTTGCCGCAGAGGATGCACTTGGCCGGGTCGCGCACGATGGCGGGGCTGCTGGCGTCCATCTTGTAGGCCAGCGACTTGCCGAAGAAGCGCCGGCCCTGCACACCCAGCTCCGCGGCCAGACCGCGCAGCTGGCAGTCGGTGTTGCGCACGCAGTAGAGGCAGTCGTCCGGGTGGTTGGCCAGCAGCAGCTCGACGATGACGCGCCGCGCCTCGACCGCCCGCGCCGAATGCGTGCGCACCTTCATGCCCTCGGCCACGGGATACGCGCAGCTGGGCACCAGGGCCCGCTGCCCCTCCACCTCGACCGCGCACAGGCGGCAGGCGCCGGTGGGCGTCAGGTGCTTGAGGTGGCAGAGGGTGGGGATGCGGACTCCGTGTCGCTCGCAGGCCTCGAGCACCGTCTCGCCGTCCAGGGCCGTCACTTCGCGCTCGTTGATGCTGATCGTCGGCATGTCGTCCCCTCAGTCCGCCAGCACGGCGTCCAGGTAGCAGGCTTCCACGCAGGCCCCGCAGGCGATGCACTTGTCCTCGCGGATGTAGTGCGGACTCCTGGGCGCACCGATGATGGCGCCGTTCGGGCACCGCTTGCGGCACTGGCCGCAGCCCTTGCACTTCTCCTCGTCGATGTGGTAATGCCGCAGCTCGGTGCAGACACCGGCGCGGCAGTGACGATCGAAGACGTGCTCTTCGTATTCCTCGGGGAACCAGCGCAGCGTCGAAAGCACCGGGTTGGGCGCACTCTGGCCCAGCCCGCAGAGGCTGGTGTCCTGGATCACACGTGCCAGCCGCGTCAGGTTCAGCACGCCCTGGAAACGTTCCAGCGCCTGCACGCCGCCCTCGCTCCCCCGCGCGCGCGTGATCGCCTGCAGGATCTCGAGCATGTGGCGCGTGCCCTCGCGGCAGGGAATGCACTTGCCGCAGCTTTCGCGCTGGATGAAGTCCATGAAGAACTTCGCCACGTCGACCATGCAGGTGCCTTCATCCATCACGACCAGGCCGCCCGAGCCCATCATGGCGCCCACGGCCTGCAGCGAGGCGTAGTCCACCTGCGTGTCGAGGTGCGACTCGGGAATGCACCCGCCCGAGGGCCCGCCGATCTGCACGGCCTTGTAGGCCTTGCCGTCGGGGAATGCCGCCGCCCACCGCGAAGACGATGTCGCGGATGGAGGTGCCCATCGCCACTTCCACCAGGCCGGTGCGCGCCACGCGACCCGACAGTGCGAACACCTTCGTGCCCTTGCTGGTCGCGGTGCCCAGCGCGTTGAACCAGCCGGCCCCGTGGTCAAGGATGCCGGGCACGTTGGCCAGCGTCTCGACGTTGTTGATCACCGTCGGTTTGCCGAACAGCCCCCGCACCACCGGGAACGGCGGTCGCGGCCGCGGCATGCCGCGCTTGCCCTCGATGGAGTGGATCAGCGCCGTCTCTTCACCGCAGACGAAGGCGCCGGCGCCCATCTTGACCTTGATGTCGAGGCTGAATCCGCTGTCGAGGATGTTGCGCCCCAGCAGCCCGCACGACTTGGCCGCGGCGATCGCGGTATGCAGGCGGCGCACGGCCAGCGGGTACTCGGCGCGGATGTAGACATAGGCCTTCTGCGCGCCGATGGCATAGGCCGCCAGCGCCATCCCCTCTAGCAGGCGGTGCGGATCGCCCTCGATCACGGCGCGATCCATGAATGCGCCCGGGTCGCCCTCGTCGGCGTTGCAGATCAGGTAGCGGTGCACGCCCGCCGCCGACAGGGCAAAGCCCCACTTGCGCCCGGTCAGGAAGCCGCCGCCGCCACGCCCGCGCAGCCCACTCTCCTCGACTTCTTTCACGACTTCCTGCGGCGTCCAGGTCTGCAGCACCTTCGACAGCGCGCGGTAGCCGCCGCGGGCCAGGTACTCGTCCAGCGAGTCGGGGTCGATGACCCCGCAGTTGGCCAGCACCCACCGCGTCTGCGGCGCAAAGAACGGATGTTCGTCCAGGAACGGCACGCCGGGCCACGGCTCGCGCGTCTCGTCGCGGATCTGGCCCAGCAGGTCCTCCGACGGCGCCTCGCCGCGCAGGGCCGCGGCCATCAGCGCCGGCGCCTTGTCGGCCGTGACGTGCTGCCACACCAGCCGCGGGCGCCCGGGCAGCTCGACATCGACCAGGGGCTCGCCCACGCAGTAGCCGATGCAGCCCACTTCGCTCACGCAGGCCTGCACGTCGTTCGCACCCAGCCAGTCGCGCACCGCGGCCAGCGTACGCCCGGCGCCCGCGCCGAGCCCGCAGGTGCCGGTGCCCACGCGCACGCGCGGCCGCCCGGCCTGCGGATCGGCCGCCACGGCCAGGCGCGCCGTGCAGGCCGCATCGTCGTGGCAGAGCGGACCGCTGGTGCGGCAGGCCACGACCTCGGGGCACGGCATTTCCGACGAATGCCAGCAGCGGTGGCAACAGCGGAAGAAGGCGCTCTCAGGCATGGAGGGCCTCCGGTTCGCGATAGGAATCGACGATCGCCGCCACCGCGTCGGGCGCCACCCCGGCGTGGAACTCGCCGTCGACGGCAATCACCGGCGCCAGCCCGCAGGCCCCGATACAGGCCACCACCTCGAGGCTGAACATCCCGTCCTGCGTCGTCTGCCCCGCCTTCACCTTCAGGTGCCGGCACAGCGCCTCGAGCACCGCCGCCGAACCCTTCACATGGCATGCCGTGCCGCGACACACCTGGATGCGATGGCGCCCCGGCGCCTGGAAGCGGAACTGGTTGTAGAACGTGGCCACGCCGAAGACCTTGCTCGCCGGAACCTCGAGATGCCGGCTGATGCGCAGCATCGCTTCGCGCGGCAGGTACCCGCACGCCTCCTGCACTTCCTGCAGGATGGGAATCAGCGCATCGCGCTGCGCCCCCGGCCACCGCTCCAGCACGGCAGTGATGTGCGCCGCGTTGCCCTCGTCGACCGTCAATTGTTGCAGGCTCATGGCTTCTCCGTCGGCGCGACCGCCGCCAGCGTCCGCGCGAAGTAGGCGACCTTCTCCATCGACGTGGTGATGTCCATCTCTTCGACATAGGCGTCGGCCGGCAGGTGCAGCGGCGTCGGCGCGAAGTTGAGGATGCCGCGCACCCCCGCCCCCAGCATCGACTCGGCCACCCTCTGCGCCGAGGCGGCCGGCACCGTGATGACGCCCACGGTGATCTTCTGCTCGCGCACCACCTGCTCCAGCTCGGCCAGCGGCCACACGCGGCAACGATGGATCACGCGTCCCACCTTCTCGGGATCGGTGTCGAACGCCGCGACGATCCGCAGCTGCGGCCGCCAGATCGTGAAGTAGTCGAGCAGCGCGCGCCCCAGGTTGCCCACCCCGCACAGCGCGGCGCTCTGCCCCTCCGGCGCGTCGAGCGTGCGCCCGATCGCCTCGATCAACTGCTCCACGCCGTAGCCGCGCGCCGGACTTCCCGTGAAGCCGATCGTCATCAGGTCGCGCCTGACCTGCGCCGCCGTGTTGCGCGAGACCGCCGCCAGGTCGTGCGAGTAGATCTCGTTGCGCGATCCCGCGGGCCGATCCTGCAGCAGTCGCCGATACACGCTCAGCCGCGCGATCTGCTTCTCCGAGAGTCCCGGCGTGGCGCGCATTTCCGGCGTCGCCAGCGGCGCCATCAGGTCGGTCGGTTGCTTCCGCTTCATCGTGCCTCCTTCTGGGCTCAGCAGTTCTATCGGCTGAACATGTGATTCACTTCACATTGTGATTTATTTCACAGAGATTGTCAAGTCTCAGTTGGGAAGAATGGGGACTGGCCGGGGGCGCGCCTGGAGAGCGAAGGTGGGGCGGGGTCGGGGGTTGGGGGGTTTGGGTGGGCGGGGGAGGAGTTGTCGCCGGGCGCCGGGGGGAGTTGCGCCGGCGCAACTCTTGGGCAATCGGTGCTGAGCCGCGTCGCTGTTGGGGCGATGGAGGCCTCCCCTGCTCGAGCGCGCTGACCAGCAGCCGGTGGCAGCGGCGCAAGGTGCTCTGGCTGCTGGCGTTATCCGAGGAGGAGGCTTAGAGAAGTCGGCGCCCCGCGCTCGAATCGACGCCTATGGGTAGACCTCGCCGATACTTACTGTATACCGCATACTTATAATTTCGACGTTGTTAACATTGCATATTTTATCGAGCTTCGCTATATTTACGCCATAGCAATCAGTCCCCTCCTCCCCGAAAGCCGAGCCCCCCATGGCCACCGCCGTGCTCCCCTCCTATACCCCAGACCAGCCCGCCGCCACCGTCGATGCCGCCCTGCGCCAGGCCCTGGCCGCCTGCGACCGGGCCCGCGAATGTGCCGTCCTCTGGTTCGCCGAGGTGCAGCGGCGCGAACTCTTCCGCCTCCTGGGCCACCCTTCGCTGGAACTGTATGCCGTCCACGAACTGGGCTTCAGCCGCAACCGCTATTGGCAGTTCAAGCGCCTGGCCGATGACCTCGACCGGTTGCCCGAGCTGCGTGAAGCCGTCGAGGGCGGCGAACTCGGCTGGACCAAGGCCCAGCAGGTGGCCCGCGTGGCCGGCGAGACCACGCAGGCGGCGTGGGTCGCAAAGGCGAAGGTGACGGGCCGGCGCGAGCTTGAACGTGAGGTGCTTGCGGTGCGGCGGCGGCGGCTGAGGGGTAGCTCCGCGCAAGCGGGCCAGCTGGAGCTGGGCGCGGCAGTTGCGCCGGCGCAACTGCTGGCCGATGGACACGTCGCGGCGCTCGACTCCACTCCGGCCGAAGACCCTCCCACCACCATCACCCTGCGCGCCGACGGCCTGCAGCTGGCGCGGTTCGAGGCGCTCGTCGAAAGCGCGCGCAAGCGCGGTCTCGTGCCGCGCGCGGCCGACCGCATGGATCTGGTGCTCGCCGCGCTGGAATCACTGGTCGAGGGCCCGGCCGAAGCCGCAGCGAAGCCAGGCACGAGAGGCCCCGCTGCCCGCATCGTCATCCACCAGTGCCCGGACTGCGGGCGGGCTGCAGCCGTGACAGCGCGCGGTGAGCGAACACTTGCGCCGGCGCAAGTCACGGCCTCCGGATGCGACGCGCGGGTAGAGCAGGCAGGCAAGCGCAATCGCGCCACGATTCCGTCAAAGGTGAGGAGCGCCGTGCTCGCGCGCGATCGGCATCGCTGCGCCACGCCCGGGTGCGGGGCGGCGCATTTCCTGGAAGTTCATCATGTGATTCCACGCGGGCAGGGCGGGTCGAATCGGGCGGATAACCTGGTCACGCTGTGCTCGCGGTGCCATCGGTTCGCGCATGAGCAGTTTGCGCCGGCGCAAGTCGCGGCCGCCCCATCTATTCCACCCAGGGCCTGAAGCCGTCGAAGAACAGGGCGTACTCGGGGTCGTCGAAGAGGCCGCCGGCGGTCTTCCAGGCGACGAGAAAGTACATGTCGTCGCCGCGAAGCAGGCCGCGGATCCAGACATCGCCGGTGCCGGATTGCGGGTGGGCCTGGACATCGAGGCCTTCGACGATGCCGTGCTTGCCGAAATCGCGGCGCAGCGGGGTCTGGCGGGCGGGGACCACGCTGTAGACGGCGAGCAGTTCGCGGATCTCGTTCATCACCGAATCGGAGGCCGCCTTGGCGGTCAGGCCGCCCGCCACGCCCCGGCGGACGTTGACCAGGCAACCTTCGCCGGTGGTGCCCGCGCGTTCGCAGGTCACGAAGGCTACGTAGATGTCGGTGCGGGGAGAGTCTTCGCCGGCCTGGTTCGTGCGCGTGTGCAGGCGTGCGCAACCGGTGGGAAACGTCGTGCTGAACTGGCCTTCGGCCGACTTGTAGGCGATGGGATTGCGGCTGTCCGGCAGGTCGTCGAATCTCGTGTTCGTACCGGTCGACGGCGGCGGGGGCGGTGTGGCCGCGACGGCGAAGGCCCCGTAGTTCCAGAAGGCCATGGCCGACACGACGCCCAGGACAGCGAGAAAACTGCGATTCGACTTCATGCTCACGACTCCAGGAGGGATTCGACCTGGTCGACCAGCTCGCCGAACAGGGTGATGACGTCCTGCATGGGACCCGGCGAGGCCAGGTCGACGCCGCCCAGGCGCACGGTTTCGACGGGATAACGACTGCACCCCGAACGCAGGATGTCGAGGTATTGTTCCCGATCGTCTGGGCCGCCGCGCAGCACCTTGCGGGACAGGGCCACGGCCGCCGAGTACGCCGTGGCGTACTGGTAGACGTAGAAGTTGTAGAAGAAGTGCGGGATGCGGCTCCAGGTGAGGGGGCTGCGGGCCGCGTCGAACGCCACTTCGGGGCCCCAGTACTTGACCAGGAGCTCCAGGTAGAGGGCGTTCAGCGACTGGGCCGTCAGGGTTTCGCCCTGTTCGCCCAGCTGGTGGATGCGCAGCTCGAACTCGGCGAACATCGTCTGCCGGAAGACCGTGTTGTTGATCTGCGACAGGTGGTAGTCCAGCAGGTAGAGGCGCCGGCGCGGGTCGGTGGTCGTGCGCAGGAGGTGGTCCATCGTCAGCAGCTCGTTGAAGGTGGAGGCCACCTCGGCCGTGAAGATGGGATAGTCGCCGTACACGTACGGCTGGTGGCGCGCCGCGAGCCAGGTGTGCAGCGAGTGGCCCAGTTCGTGGGCCAGGGTGAAGGTGTCGCCCAGCTGCCCGCTCCAGTTCAGCAGGATGTAGGGCGCCGTGTCGTACGAGCCGCTCGAATAGCCGCCGCTGCGCTTGCCGGCGTTCTCGTGGACATCGATCCAGCCGCCCTCGATGCCGCCGCGCACCGTCGCCACGTAGTCGGGGCCCAGCGGCGCGAAGGCGTCGAGCAGCATCGTGCAGGCGTTGTCGTACTCGAAGCTGAATTCGCCGTCGGCGAACAGCGGGGCCGAAAGGTCGTGCTCGCGCAGCGGGTCCAGCTTCAGGACGCGCTTCTTCAGCGCCGTGTAGCGGTGCATGACGGCGGTGTGGGCGCCGACCGACTCGACCAGCGCGTGGAAGACCGACGGCGGCACGCCGTCGGGATGCAGGGCGGCCTCGAGCGTGCCTTCATGGCGGCGGGCCTGCGCGAAGAAGACGTGGTTCTTCACGTTGGCGTCCAGGTTTGCCGCCAGCGTGTTCTGCATGGCGCCGTAGGCATCGAGGAACATCTCGTACGATTCCTGCCGCAGGCGCCGATCGGGCGACTTCATGAACTTCTGGTGGCGCGCCTTGGTCAGGGTGACGCGGTGGCCCTCCTCGTCGGTCACCTCGCCCAGCCGCAGGTCGGCATTGTCGAAGGCGTTGAAGACCTGGCCGGCGCCGCGCGACATGAGGCCGGCGCCGGCCAGCAGCGCCTCCTGGTCGGCAGGCAGCGTGTGGGCGCGGCCGCGGTGGATGTTCTCAAAGAAGTGCGCATACAGGCCCAGACCGGCCTCGGAAGCGACCAGCGCAGCCAGCCGTTCGGGCTCGATCTCCAGAACCTCGGACTCGAACCAGCTGACGGCCTCGGCATAGCGCACCGAGAGGCTGGCCGCGCGGCCCTTGCGCGCCGTGTTCTCGCCCACGCGCGTGTCCTCGTCGCTCCGCAGGTTGGCGAAGATGAGAAGGCGCTCGAGGCGGCGGCGGGCTTCCTGGGTGGCCTCGATCGCGGCCAGCAGGGCCGCGCCCGATTCGGACAGGGAGCCCTGGCGCGCGGCCAGGCCGGGCAGGGTGCCCTCCAGTTGGACGAAGTCGCGCTCCCAGGCCGCCCAGTCGGCGTAGATGAGTTCGGGCCGCCATTTGTAGCGGGCCTCGATGCGGTCACGCTCGAGGGGCGAGCCGCCCGGGGCATCGGGGCCGGCGAACAGCACGGGGCGTTGGGTCCACATGTCGCGATTTTCCTCTCGGGGTGCGGCGGCGGGCGTCCGCCCGCGGCCATCTGCGCACGATAGGACGGAAACGGCCCCTTGCCAACCGCTTCCGCGTCGGCAAGGGGCCGCTCTCGATCCGTTCAGCGGACGCCGGCCGACCGCAGCTCCAGGCAGTTCGTCACGTCCTCGCGCAGGGCCTTCATGTTCAGGGGCTTGGCCAGGAACGCCGAGGCGCCGAGGTCCAGCAGGTCGGAGATCTCGTTCACGCCCACCACGCCCGACATGATCAGCACGGGCAGGTCGCACAGCGCCTTGTCGTGCGCGATGGTGCTCACCAGCTGGCGGCCGTCGAGCAGCGGCATCGAGATGTCGGTGATCAGCAGGTCGAAGCAGGGGTTGCAGCGCAGGACGTCCATGGCGTGGATGCCGTCGCTCACGAACAGCAGATCGTGCTGGAGCGGCGCCAGGCCCTTGGTGATGGTGCGGCGCACCATGGGATCGTCCTCGGCGATCAGGATCCTGGCCATGACGTCTCCTCAGCCCTGGGGCCGTTTGCGGTAGAGTGCCGGCATGACGTACTCGTAGGGAGTCTCGTCACGTCCGAGTGTTTCCGAGTGGCCGATGAACAGGTAGCCGCCCGGCGCCGTGTGGTGGTGGAACTTGGTGACCAGCTCGAGCCGCGTCTGGTGATCGAAGTAGATCATGACGTTGCGGCAGAAGACGGCATCGAACTGGTGATGGAACGGGAACGTGGCCGACATCAGGTTGTGCCGCTTGAAAATGACCGCGCGACGGATGTCGTCGTGCACGCGGACGTTGCCGTCCTTATGCGCGACGAACCAGCGGCGGCGCAGCTGCAGCGGCATCTGGCTGACGCGCTCAGCGTCGTAGACGCCGTTGATGGCCTTGCGGAGCACGGTTTCCGACAGGTCGGTCGCCAACAGGATCGACTTCCAGTTGGGCGCGTCGGCACCCAGGTGCTCGCGCATCAGCATCATCAGCGTATAGGGTTCCTCGCCCGACGAGCAGCCCGCGCACCAGAAGCGCAGTTCGCGGCGGTTTTCCGCGCGGCGCCGCTCGACCAGTTGCGGCAGCAGCGTGTCGGCGAAGAACTCGAAGTGGGCCGGCTCGCGGTTGAAGAACGTGTGGTTGGTCGTGATGCGATTGGCCAGTTCCTCGAGGCCCTGGCCCGAAGCATCGTTCTTCAGCCAGTCGTAGTACTGCTGGAACGTGCGGAATCCGCGCTGGGCAAGCACCTTCTGCAGGCGCCCGACCACCAGGCTCTTCTTGTGGTCGCCAAGGGTGATGCCGAAGCGTGCGTAGACCAGGTCGCGGATCGCGTTGAACTCGCGATCGCTGATGCGGTCTGCGGGCGTGTCGGTGCGCGGTGCGGTCAGTGTCGCCATGTCGTCAGCCGGCGATCGTCGTCTGCAGGCCCAGTTCGTTCAGCAGCTTGAAGAGCTTCAGCTTCTCGATCGGCTTGACCAGGTAGCCGTCAGCCGACGCCTTGAAGGCCTGCCGCACGGCCTTGTGGTCCTCCAGCGCCGTGGTCATGATCACGCGGGCGCCCTGGCCGACGTGGATGTCATGCTCGATCTCGAGCTTGCGGATGGCCTCGAGCGCCTCCTGCCCGCTCATGCCGGGCATCATGATGTCCAGGCAGATGAGGTCATAGTGCGCCTGGGCATGCAGGGCGTCATGGACCGCCGCCACGGCCTCAGCGCCGTTGATGGCGACATCGCAGTTGCCGATTTTTTCCAGGTAGCGGCAGAGCAACCGACGGCTGATGAAGTCATCTTCCACGACAAGGATGTTCATGGCGCTTTCCCCGGGTACTGGCGCGCCGCCGGTGCGGCTCGCGGTGAACGGACGCTCCCTGCGTACCGCGAACATATCGACCGGCATGCGTTTATCTTGAATACATTGTACCCGGGGCAGGTAAGGTTGCCCGGGGCCCGGACACGGCCTATCATGCGGTCCCCGGAACCTGGACGGAAAGGCGCGCGGACATGGGTTTGCTGGGTACGCTGGTGGGCGGGAGCCTCGGATTCATGATGTTCGGTCCGTTCGGGGCCATTGTCGGTGGCGCCATCGGCGCGAACATCGGCGAGTCGGGCCCGCGTCCGTCCATGGGCGGCCCCAGCAACTACGGGTCAACCGGCTACAACCAGAGAACTTACGGCAACAGCCCCTACGGCGCCCCCGTGCGCGACGCCCGGCAGGCCCAGCAGGCCTTCCTGGTGGCGATGATCAGCCTGGCGGCCAAGGTGGCCAAGGCGGACGGGCGCGTGACCGAACAGGAAGTGCGCTCGTTCGACGCCTTCCTGCGCGACCGCCTGGGCATGTCGCCCGAAGACCGGCGCGTGGCCGCCAGTCTGTTCAACCAGGCGCGTGATTCGGCCGTCCCGGCCGAGGAATTCGCGCGCCAGGTGCGGGCCCTGATCGGCCACGAGCCCGACCGGTTGCGCGACCTGATGGCGCTGCTGATGAGTGTGGCGGCGGCCGACGCCGGCATCGACCAGGCCGAGGACCGGCTGCTGCGCTCGATCGCCCGCGAGATGGGCCTGAACGCGCGCGACTATGAGACGGCCGCGGCCATGTTCGACCCGCGGCGCAGCATCGACGCCTCCTACGCGGTGCTGGGCGTGACGCGCGATGCCACCGACGAGGAAGTGAAGAAGGCGTACCGGCGGCTCGCGCGCGAGCATCACCCCGACGTGGTGGTGAACAAGGGCATGGGCGAGGACTTCCGGAAGTTCGCCGACGAGAAGATGCGCCAGATCAACGCTGCATATGACGCCGTCAAGGAATCGCGGGGATTGTAGTGCCGGAACTGCCCGAGGTCGAAAGCGTCGGCCGCGCCCTGTCGGCGGCACTCACCGGGCGCCGCCTGACGGGCCTGGAAATCCGCTGGGGCGGCGTGTTCGAGCCGTCGCCCAAGGCGGTGCGCGCGGCGCTGCTGCAACGCCGGCTGACCGGACTGCATCGCCACGGCAAATACCTCATCGCCCGCTTCGAGGACGACGCCGGCACCGCTTCGTTCCTCATGATCCACCTGCGCATGACGGGCCAGTTCCTGGCCCAGCCCGACTACGAGCCCGACCGCCATGTGCACGTGACCTTCGACTTCGACGGGCATGCCGTCCACTTCCGCGACGTGCGCAAGTTCGGCCGCCTGACGCTGGTGGAAGACGGCACGTCGCCGGCCGCGCTGGCCCACGTGGGTCCCGACATGATGACGGTGAAGACCGCCGACTGGCTGGCGCGGGTGCGCGGTCGCGGCGCGCCGTTCAAGAGCGTGCTGCTCGACCAGGGCGTCGCGGCGGGGCTGGGCAACATCTACGCCGACGAGTCGCTGTTCCTGGCCGGCGTGCATCCGCTGGCGCGGCCGCGCGACCTCGACGAAGCCGTACTGCGCGAGGTGCTGCGCCGCGCGAAGCGGGTGCTGCGCCTGGCCATCAGGCACGGTGGCACCACCTTCCTCGATTTCCGCAACTTCCACGGCCAGCCGGGCAATTTCCGGCGCAAGCTGCGCGTGTACGGGCGCGGCGGCGAGCCCTGCCGCGACTGCGGCACGACCATCGAGCGGATGGTGATCGGGGGCCGCTCCAGCAGCTGGTGCCCTGCCTGCCAGCCCGAGCGCTAGACGCAGGAGTCCGGCTTCGGCAGCCCGGCCACGCGGCAAGCGTCCTGCCCCGGCCCCTTCGGGAACAGTTCGTAGATGCGCTGCAGCGAGAAGCCGGTGGCGCGGCAGAGCTCGCGGATCATCGGCATGGCGCCGCGCTCGGCATGATGCGCGCGCATGACCTCGATCAGGCGCCAGTGGTCGGGCGTGAGCTGGCGCAGGCCTTCGCGCGAAGCCAGCAGCGGGGCCAGTTCGCGCGTCCAGTCGGCGGCGTTCTTCAGGTAGCCCCGTTCATCCAGTTCGACGGGGCCGCCGGGACCTTCGATGATCGCCATCCCGCTCAGCCTCCGCAGCCCTGGCCGAGGGCGCCGATGAGGCCGCATTCGTCGCCGCCGGCACGGTTGCCCGGCAGGCAGGGCGAGCCGGCCGACGGATGCAAGCCGTCGGGGCACAGCAGCGGGTCGCTCGCCAGGTTGCCGCCGAGATCGATGGTGCCGATGGGCCACGCGTTGCCACCGTTGTTGCCGAACACCAGGTTGCAGCCGGCCTTCAGCACCGCGCCCGAACCCACGCCCACAGCGACGATCTCGATGCCCGCCCCGCCGCCGTTCGCGGCAACCAGGCTGCGGCGCAGCGTCAAGGTCATCGGATAGGCCAGCCGGAGGCCCGAGGCGATCGGCGCCGTGTTGCCCAGGAACGAACAGCCCTCGATCCAGCTGCCGTCGTGAAGGGCCGCGATGTACATGGCGCCGCCGCGATCGATCGCCAGGTTGCCGTGGACGAGGGTGTCGTCCATCTCCAGGCCGACATTGGCTGCGTAGATGGCGCCACCGGCCAGCGACGCGACGTTGTTCCGGATGATGCAGCCGCTCAGGCTCATCACCGGCTCGCTGTTGACCAGGTGGACGGCGCCGCCGGATTCGGCCTCGTTGTTCTCGAGCAGGCAGTTCTCCAGCCGCGAGCCGCCCTGGCCGCCCATCCAGACCGCGCCGCCCTCGATCGCCTCGTTGTCGCGGAAGATGCAGTCGCGCACGAGGGTGTCGGTCAGGTGCAGGGCCAGCCCGGCACCGGCCCACGGCGGGCCAAGCTCGCCGCCAACGCCGAGCGCAAGCCCGTTGACGAACGTGAAGCCCTCGATGGTGACGCCGGCCCAGGTGCGCTCTTCGCCGCTGCCGAACGTGCCGCCGACCACGTACATGACGCGACCCTGCCGCTCGGCGTCGAGAATGGTCGCAGCGGCGCCGGCCTCGCTGCGGATGGTGAAGTCGGTCTGGTCGCGCCGGACGACGAACAGGCCCTGCGTGGCGTCGCCATCGCCCTGGTTCGTCCAGGTGTAGCGACCGGGTCCCACAAGCACGACGTCGCCGGGCATCGCGGCGTGGATCGCGTCGTTCAGCCTGGCGTAATCGCCGCTGCCGTCGACGCGCACGTGGATGGTGCGCATCGCGACGGCGCTCGCGGTCACCACGTTCGACAGCGCCGAGGCGTGGCCGGCATCGTCGAGCGCCTTCAGGCCCACGTGATAGGTCTGGCCCTCGACAAGCCCGTCGATCGTCAGCATCAGCCTGCCGGGGACCGGGTGCGCCTCGGGCACTTCATCGGCAACCGTGGCGGCAGCCCAGGTTTCGGCTGTGAGGGGCGTGCCGGCATAGCGCACTTCATAGTCTTCGGCGCGTCCATAGATGGTGTCGTCGCCGGCCAGCGACCAGGCCACGGTCAGGGAACCGGTGGTGCCGGCATACTGCACCAGGTCCTGCACGCGGGCCGGCGGCGTCTGGTCGGGCTGCACGGCTGCGGTACCGACCGCCGGCGCCGAAGGCGTCGACCACGCGCCGCTGCCGTACCGCGCGGCCAGGCTGAACACGTAGGTGGATCCCGCCGCGAGCCCGGTCACCACATGCATCTGCGTCTGGCCCGCGCCCGTCAACGCCAGCGGCGCCGGCGCCGCCGTCCACAGCGAACGGTCGGCAGCCTCCTGCCCCAGCAGCGTGTAGCGCAGGTCGTAGGCCAGCGAGCCGCCGGCCTTCGCGGCGGCCGCGGGCACGGTCCAGGCCAGGGTGACGCTGTTGTCGGTGCCGGCCACCGTCTCAAGGTCGGTGACGGCCGCCGGTGTGCCGTCGTCGGGCGCGACCGGATCGCCGCCCCCGCCGCAGCCGGCAAGGGCGCCGAGCAGGAAGAGGGCGATCATGGTCCCGGCAATCGTGCGCAGATGGTTCATGGCCTGCCGTCATCCGGTTGGGGGTTCACTTCGAGGTTCACCTGGCCAGCCCCGGAAGGCTAAAAGTGAATGTCGGAAAACGCCGCCTTCCCGTCAATAGATGCCGGACCGCCTGCGATCACACGCTTGGCCACAACCAGCCGAAGCTGCCGCCGGCAGCGACAGTCGCGCCACACGGGCGACGCACACGGCGACGGCCGACAGAAGGATGGGCAACCAGAGGGCAGGCCGGGTGACCATGGGGCGGTTCCTTGCGCCCAGGGGGGCAAAATGGCTGAAAACGGATCCAGTTTCTGCAACAACGAGGATAGCAGGGAAAACGCCCCGTGTCGGTATTGCTTTGACGGTACCGCCCTTGGCGTGTTATTATTGATCAAATTAGGGGGCGTAACGCGCAAGACGACCGGCAATGGACCCCGCCACTACTGTAACCTGTTGTCATTTGGAAGGTTAGAGAATGCTGCACAAGTCCTTGCGCTGGTTGCCGGTGCTTGCCGTCGCCTGCCTGCTGGCGGGTCCGGCGGCGGCGCAGTCGGTGGTCATCAACGAGTTCATGAGCACCAATACGGGCACGCTGGCCGATGTCGACGGCGCCTTCTCCGACTGGATCGAGCTCTACAATCCCGGCGCGACCGCCGTGAACCTGACCGGCGCCTGGCTGAGCGATGACGCCGCCCTGCCTCTCAAGTGGCAGTTCCCGCAGGGATCGGTGCCGGCCCACGGGTGGCTGGTGGTGTGGGCCTCGGACAAGAACGGCGTGCTGGCCGGCGGCCAGCTCCATACCAACTTCAAGATCGGCGCTTCGGGCGAGCCGCTGCTGCTGACGGCGGCCGACGGCGTGACGCTGCTGGACCAGGCGCCGGCGATGCTGCTGACGGCGGACCAGTCGTACGCGCGGCAGCCCGACGGCGCGGCCACATGGTCGGTGTACAACGTGGCGACGCCGGGCGCGGCCAACGGCGTACCCACGCAGGTAGCGCCCACGCCCGTCTTCTCGGCGCAGGCCGGCTTCCACGCCGCCTCGTTCGGCCTGGTACTGGCCACGACCGACCCGCTGGCCACCATCCGTTACACACTCGACGGCAGCGAGCCGACCGCGACCTCGCCGGTGTACACGGGCCCGATCACCATCGACGACCGCGCCGGCGACCCGGCGGTCTACGCGCCGATCCCGACCAACTTCATGGCGCCCGGCCACTACGCCTGGCGGCTGCCGGTGGGCGCCATCGACAAGATCACGGTCGTGCGCGCACGCGCTTTCCGCACCGGCCTGACGCCCGGCAAGGTGGCCACGCGTTCGTACATCGTGGGGCCGGACGTGGCTTCGCGCTGCTTCTTCCCGGTCATCTCGCTGGTGACCGACCCGGTGAACCTGTTCGATAACGCCAACGGCATCTATGTGCCGGGCAACCTGTACGTGCCCGGGGCCGACGAGACCGGCAACTACTTCCAGAGCGGCGCGGCCTGGGAGCGGCCGGTGCATGTCGAGCTGTTCAACGAAGCCGGCGACGTGGTGCTCTCGCAGGATGCCGGCATCCGCATCAGCGGCAACGCGACGGTGAAGCTGCCGCAGAAGACCGTGAAGCTGTACGCCGGTATTGGCTACGGCGAGCCCACCTTCGGCGCGCAGTTGTTCCCCGAGCTGCCGTCCACTTCGTATGCGCGCTTCCGCGTGCGCAACTCCGGCGACGACTGGGGCTATATCGGCTTCCGCGACCTCTCGATCCACGCGATGTTCGACGGCCTGGACTTCGACCGCCAGGCGGGCCGCCCGGTGATCCAGTTCCTGGACGGCGAGTACTGGGGTCTGGCCAACCTGCGCGACGAGTACAGCCGCTTCTACTACGAGCGCATGTACGGCGTGCCCGAGGCCGACGTGGTGCTCCTGGAGAACGACGGCGAGGTCGACGACGGCCCCGCCGACGGCAACCTGCCGTACTTCGCGCTGCGCACCTATGTGGCCGCGCACGACATGAACGACCCGGCGGCGTTCGCGCATGTGGACTCGCTCATGGACGTCGCCAACTTCATCGAGTACTGCACGGCCGAGATCTACGCGGCGAACACCGACTGGCCCGGCAACAACATCGTCTTCTGGCGCCGCAACCTGGCCACCAACGCCCTCGGCGCGCCCACCGGGCACGACGGCCGCTGGCGCTGGTCGCTGAAGGACATGGACGATTCGTTCCAGGACGCGTCCTACAACGCGCTGGCCGCCGCGACGGCCACCAACGGTCCGAGCTGGCCGAATCCGCCCTGGTCGACCGAACTGCTGCGCGGCCTGCTGGAGAACGACGGCTTCCGCCGCGACTTCATCAACAACGCGGCCGACCATCTGAACGCCACCTTCGTGTCGTCGCGGCTGATCAGCATCATCGACGAGCATGCGAACCGTTACGCGCCAGCCATCCCGACGTGGTACGCGCGCTGGGCCCTGACGGAGAACTGGAACGCGCAGGTGCAGGCCTTCCGTACCTTCACGGTGAATCGCCCGGCCGTCATGCGCCAGCAGTACCAGTCCTTCTTCGGCCTGGCCGGCACCGGCAGCGTGCGGGTCGATGTCAGCGACGCCGCACGCGGCTCCGTTCGCGTGAACACGCTGGTGATCGACGCGAACACGCCGGGCCTGCCCGTTCCCGGCTCGCCCTACCCGTGGACCGGCGCCTACTTCCAGGGCAATGCCGTCACCGTGACGGCGCTGCCGGCGGCCGGCTCGACCTTCGTGCGCTGGCAGGAGACCGGCGAGACGACCCCGACGATCACCGTGACGCCGGGCGCGGCGCTGGTCACCCGCACGGCGGTGTTCGCCAGCGACGCCAACCCGCCGCAACTGGCGCACTACTGGCACTTCAACAGCCTGCCGGCCGGCACGCTCACCTCGGTCGCCGCCGACGTGGCTGCGGTCGGCGCACCGACCATCACCTGGCCGGGCACCGGCGCCGGCTACCTGGACAACGTGGCGGGCTCCGACGTGAACGCGCAGCTGGGCAACGCCGCGGGGCTCGGCCTGCGCGTGCGCAACCCGTCCGACACGCGCGAACTGCACATCACGCTGCCGACGACCGGGCTGGCCGAGCCGCTGCTGGCAGCAGCCGTCTGGCGCTCCTCGAACGGCGCCCAGGAAGTGCGCCTGGAGTACGCCACCGCCGCGGGCACCGACAACTGGCTGCCGCTGGGCGGCACCGTGGCCATCAGCGAGGTGCCGGGCCTGGTCAGCTGGGACTTCGCCGGCATTGCCGCGGCCAACGACAACCCGGACTTCCGCGTGCGCCTGCTGTTCAGCGGCACCAACGCCGCCGGTGCCTCGGGCAACACGCGCTGGGACAACGTGGCCCTCTACGCGCGCCTGGACTCGCTGTCCGACGTGCCCGACGACAACGACCTGCCGCGTCCCGCCCTGCGCCTTGCCGTGGCCCCGAACCCGTTCAATCCGCAGACAACGCTCAGCTTCGAGTTGTCGCAGGACGGACCGGTGACGCTCGAGATCTTCGACCTGGCGGGCCGCCGCATGCGGACGCTCGCTGCCGGCGACCTGGCGGCAGGGAATCACGCGATCACGTGGGACGGCCGCGACGAAAATGGCCACGCCCTGGCCAGCGGCGGCTACCTGGGCCGCCTGCGCACCAGTGAGGGCAACTCGCTGGTCAAGATGCAGCTCGTGCGCTAGGCTACGGAGGGGAACCGAAGCCGGCGGTCGCGGTGATGCGGCCGCCGGCAGGCGAAAGAAGGGCCCATCCATGCGCGCCTTTGCCAAACGCCTTCTGACCTTCCTGCTGCTCTCCTTCGCTTCGACGGCTGCGGCCCAGACCGTGTTCATCAACGAGTACATGAGTTCGAACACGGCCACGCGGGTCGATGTGGACGGAGCCTACTCCGACTGGATCGAGCTCTACAATCCCGGGGCCGCGACCGTGAACCTCACCGGTTGCTGGTTGAGCGATGACGCCGCGGTGCCCCTCAAATGGCAGTTCCCCCAGGGATCGGTGCCGGCCCACGGCTGGCTGCTGGTCTGGGCCTCGGACAAGAACGGCGTGCGCGGCGGCGGCCAGCTGCATACCAACTTCAAACTGGGCGCCTCGGGGGAGCCCGTGCTCCTGACGGCGGCCAACGGCGTGACACTGCTGGACCAGGCGCCGGCCATGGCGCTGACTGCCGACCGCTCGTATGCGCGCCAGCCCGACGGCGGCGCCACGTGGTCGATCTACCCGGTGGCCACTCCGGGCGCCGCCAACGGCTTGCCCACGGGCACGGTGCCTGCGCCGCTGTTCTCGAGGCCGGCCGGCTTCCGCGCCGCGTCCTTCAGCCTTTCCATGGCCTGCCTGGACCAGGCCGCGCAGATCCGCTACACGCTCGACGGCAGCGTACCGACGGCGACATCGCCGCTCTACACCGCGCCCTTCACCGTCGACGATCGCGCGGACGACCCGAACTTCTTCTCGCTGATCCCCACGAACTTCATCGCGAGCGGACACGAAGCGTGGCGACCGCCGGCGGGCAACATCGACAAGATCACGGTGGTGCGGGCGCGCGCGTTCCGCAGCGGCCTGGAACCGAGCGCCGTCGTCACACAATCCTTCATCGTCGGGGCGGAGGTGGCCTCGCGCTGTTTCTTCCCCGTCATCTCGCTGGCGACCGATCCGGCGAACCTGTTCGACGACGCGACCGGCATCTATGTGCCGGGCAACCTCTGGGATCCGGACATCGCCTGGAGCGGGAACTACTTCGAGAGCGGCTCAGCCTGGGAACGGCCGGTGCATGTGGAGTTGTTCGACGCGAGCGGCGGCCTGGTGCTTTCGCAGGACGCCGGCGCACGCATCAGCGGCAGCTGGACGGTGCGCCTGCCGCAGAAGTCGCTCAAACTGTACGCCGACGCCGAATACGGTGATACCGACTTCAGCACCCAGTTGTTCCCGGACCTGCCCTACTCCGCCTGGGCACGATTCCGCCTGCGCAGCTCCGGCGACGACTAATACCACCTCGACTTCCGCGACCTGGCCCTGCACACGATGTTCGGCGACATGGGTTTCGACACGCAGGCCGGACGCCCGGTGATCCAGTTCCTGGACGGCGAGTACTGGGGCCTGGCGAACCTGCGCGACGAGTACAGCCGCTTCTACTACGAGCGGGTCTACGGCATTCCCGAATCCGAAGTGGTGCTTCTGGAGAACAACGGCGAGGTCGACGATGGGCCCGCCGACGCCAACCTGCCGTATTTCGCTTTGCGCGACTACGTAGCCGCGCACGACATGAACAACGCCGCCGCGTTCGCGCACGCCGACTCGCTGATGGACATGGCCAACTACATCGCCTGGTGCACGGCCGAGATCTACGCCGCCAACACCGACTGGCCGGACAACAACGTCGTGATGTGGCGCCGGAATACCGCCGGCACCGTGGCCGGCGCGCCGTACGGCCACGACGGCAAGTGGCGCTGGTCCCTGAAGGACATGGACGCCTGCTTCCACTGGGCCGACTACGACGCCCTGTTCGGCGCCACCCAGGCCACCGATGTGCCGGCCTGGTCGACCGAACTGCTGCGCGGCCTGCTGGAGAACGACGGCTTCCGGAGCGACTTCATCAATGCGATGGCCGCCCACCTGAACACGACGTTCCGCCCATCGCATCTCGTGCCCATCATCGACGGCTATGCCGACCAGTACGAGCCGGCCATTCCCACCTGGTATGCGCGCTGGGACGTGGACCAGGACTGGGCGCAGTGGGTCAGCTGGCTGCGCGAGTTCACGGACAATCGTCCGCCCTACGTGCGCCAGCACTACCAGGCGATGTTCGGCCTGCCGGGCACCGGCACGGTCGTGGTGCATGTGAGCGACCCGGCACGTGGCAGCGTGGCGATGGGTGGCGTCGTGATCGACGCCAACACGGCGGGCCTCCCGGTGCCGGGCTCGCCTTTCCCCTTCACCGGTACCTGGTTCCGCGGCAACCCGGTCACGATCACGGCGCTGCCTGAGCCCGGCTCGGTCTTCGTGCGCTGGCTGGAGACGGACGAGACGACACCCGCAACCTCGGTGATGCCTTCCGGCGGAACAATCACGCGCACGGCCGTCTTCGCCGCGGCCGCCGGCGCTGCGGGCGCTCCCGGGGCACTTCCGGCGGCGACCCCGCGCCTGGTCGCGGCGCCGAACCCGTTCAATCCGCGCACCGAACTGCGCTTCGAGATGGCGTCGGGCGGCTTCGCCACGCTGGAGATGTTCGACATCGCGGGGCGTCGCGTGCGCGTACTGGCCGCCGGTGCATTGGCGGCCGGGCCCCAGGCCTGGACCTGGGACGGCTGCGACGACGCGGGGCGCTCGCTGCCGAGCGGCACCTACCTGGGACGTCTGCGGACGCCTGGGGGCGCGGCGACGGTGAAGGTGCAGCTGGTGCGATAAGCGGTTTTGCCGGGTCCGCGGCTGGCCCTTTGGTGGACAACCTCGTTTTCGTGGCGGCAGTCGTGTGACGAGAGAGGGCAGGCGTCGTCCGCACCCGCCCCCTCAGGGCGCCTGGAACGCAACGATGCCCTCGACCAGCGCCGAGCCCGGCGTGGCGTTGAACGACACCCATTCGATGCGATCGTCACGCACGACGCAGACGACCCGGAAGGTCGAGCCCGGCCCGTCGGGCATGATCCGCGCCGTTTCGTCGAGGTTCCACATCTCCGCATCGTCACCTTCTTCGGTGACGAAGAAGACGTGATCCGAAGTCGGCGCGTCCTGCCTGTAGTAGTACCAGCTGGTGTGTCCGGACTCATAGGTGATGAACGTGGGATCCCAGGGCGACGAGTAGTACTGGGCGTCATAGCTGGAACGCATGTAGTAGGTCCAGTCGTCGTGAAGAGGCACGTCGACGCGCTCGGCAAGTCGACCCCCGAAGTAGTCGACGAACGGGTAGCGGGTCTGTGGCACGCCCGCGGCGGAGATGTCGGCGATCGAAGCATCCCGCTTCTCCAGGGCCACCACCTCGAACAGGGGCACGCCGGTATTGCGGTTGCCGTTGGGCCCACCCAGCTGGCGCGTATAGCGGACCGTCAGGTTGCGCGTCACGTCGACCACGACGTCCGTGCGCAGGGTGGCCCGCAGGCGCACGGCGCAGGCGAAGCGGTCGGCAAGCGCCCAGGTCGCGGCCTGCGTGGGCAGGTCCATCGCGAGCACATCGTAGATGTCGTGCGCCTTGAGCCAGGTGTCGATCTCGTCCTTGCGGAGCGGCGGGCTGGCGTCCAGGCCGGGCAGCAGCGCCACGATGGCCGGCAGCGCCGGGTCGTCGGGCACTTCGGGGATCGCCGAGCTGTAGAGCAGCGTCGAATCGGGCACCACCCACCTGAAGGTCTGGGTCAGGAAGCCGTCGGCGTCGATCACGGGCGGCGGTACGGCCAGCGTCCGCAGGTTGCGTTCAACCTCGTCGACATCGTAGAGGCCACGGTCGAAGTCCAGCGCCACGCGCCAGGTGATGTCCAGGTCGTCGGGCCGGGGCGCACGGGCGTGCAGCGTCACCTGCACGGTATCGCCGGGGGCCGCTTCCGGCGGCTCGACCACGATCGCGAACGGACGCACCTTGGTGTCGAGCCCAAGGTGCATCTCCTCGTCGGGAAAGCCCTCGCCGCAACCGGCCAGCAGCGCGGCGGCCGGCAGCAGTACGAAGAGGCAGCGCAGGTATCGCAAGTCGGCCCCCTAGAATTCCACGCGCGCGCCGAGCGACGGCAGGAAGATCCAGCCGTACGACGAGCGCCGTGAGTAGTCGTAGTTGTAGGTGTAGCCCTCGGGGCTGTTGTAGACGAAGTAGTTCGCGTTCTGCAGGTCCAGGAACAGCGACCAGACCGTGCTGCGCCGCACGAACTTGCGGTCGACGCGCAGGTCGACCCGCATGTACGGCTCCACGCGGTCCGACAGGTACGGTCCTTCGACCGGCACGTAGTTGCCGGTGTCGGCGTCGAATTCGAACTGCCCGCTGGTGTAGCTGAGCAGCGGCGTTACCGGCACGCCGGAAACGAACTGCAGCCGCGAACCGAACGACCAGTTGCGCCCCAGTTCCCAGGTCCCGGTGGCTTCGAGATGGTGGGTCTGGTCAATGTCGTGCGGCAGCCACGAGTCGGGCGACCACGAGTCGCCGGTGCCGGGATCGCGGGCAAAGCGCCGCTCGCTGCGGCCGATGCTGTAGGCCAGCCAGCCGGAGAAGCGGCCCTTCACTTCGTGCCGCAGCATGAACTCCAGGCCGTACATGCGCGCCTGCGCGTCGGGCAGGAAGTTCACGTCGTTGATGTCGGCGTAGGCCGGCACGTCGTCCTGTGTGTTGTGGTATCCCTCGGCCTTGAGCGACGTATTCGCGCCCAGCTGCCACTCGTGGCCCAGCGTCAGGTGCCGCGCCGTGGTGGGCGGCAGGTCGGGGTTGCCGTAGATCGGGTCGGTCGACTGCCCGATCGGCCGCGGCGCCTGGTTGTAGGCGCCCGCCGAGGCGGTGAGCACGCGCCCTTCGCGGTAATCCCAGCGCACCGACGTGCGCAGGCCGAGGCGGCTCTTGTCGAGATGGTGGTAGTAGTCGTAGCGAACGCCCGGCGTCACCAGCAGGTTTGCGAGCGGACGCAGCTCAACGCTCGCGTAGGCTCCCAGGTCCGAGAACTCCTTGTCGGCCAGCGCCGACTCCGGGTAGCCCGCGACCTTCACGGCGTAGTCGTACGTGCTGTAGATCAGGTCGGCGCCCACGTGCGAGACCACGTCCGGACGCCAGGTCACGGCGAGGTCGTTGCGCAGGTTGTAGATGGGGCCGCGCCCGTCGAAGCGGAAGGCGCCCAGCAGGTGGCCCGAGTTGCGGTCGCGACCGGCCGAGGCGCGCAGTTCGTTGCGCACGCGCTCGCCCAGTTGCCCGTCGTAACCGAGGATGAAGCGGCTGAAGGCCAGGTCCAGCTGCACCTCGTCGGTGGCCTCGGAGACTTCCGGGCTGCCGGCGCTGTTGTCGGGCGTAACGAGCGCCAGGCGGTCGCTGGCGCCGAAGTACGTCAGGAAGAAGCGGTGGTCCGGGTGGGCCTGCCAGTCCAGGCGCGCCAGCGCGTCGGCGTAGAAAGGTGCCACCGCCAGCTGCACGTCGTCGTTGTCCTTCAGGGCGGCCTCGGCTACCTCACCGATGAAGCTGCGCCGCGCGGTCAGGGTGAGGCCGAAGCCGCGGCCCAGCGGCCCTTCCGTATGAAAGCTGGCGTCGAGCAGGCCGGCCTCGATCGTCGTGTGCCAGTGGTCGTCACGGGCAACGCGGCCCTTCAGTTCGACCAGGCCGCCGACGCAGCCGCCGTAGCGCGGCCCGAACCCGCCGGGATACAGGTCCACCGAGCCCAGGCTGAGCGAGTTGTACGTCGACTTCACGCCCCCGAAGTGGAACAGCAGGGGGATGTCGATGCCGTCGAGCAGGAACCGCGTATCGAAGTTGCCGCTGCCGCGCACGATGACGGCGCCCGGGTCGGACATCGTCGGCCGCGCGACGCCGGGCAGCGCCTGCACGCTGCGGATCACGTCGCCGCCGGTGCCGGGAAGCCGTTCCACCTCGTGCCTGGCGAGCGATTGCCGCGACGTCTCCAGTTCGGGCCGGCGGCCGTAGACCACGACTTCCTGCGCGTCGTACTGCCGCCGGCGCAGGCGAACCGTGAGCTGCACGAGTTCGTCGGGCCGGATCGTCTCGGTCGCCTCGAACGGGGCATAGCCCGCGTTCGGGAACGTGACGGACACCTGCCCGGGCGGCAGGGCGCGGAAGCGGAAGGTCCCGGTCGAGTCGGTATAGGTGACCAGGCCCTCTTCATCCGCGTACTGGCCCTCGAGCCGGCCGAGCTGGCCGAAATACGCGGACCAGGACATCGGCAACGAAGCGGTGTCGGGGGCGACGAGGGCCAGCTTGACCATGGCGCCGCCGATCGGCGCCTGGGTGCTCCGTTCCAGCACCTGGCCGGCCAGGTTCACGCGCTGGTCGGGCAGGGCCGTGGGCTGCGACCAGGCAACGGAGCCCGCCGCCAACGGGCAAGCCAGTGCCAACAGGCAGGCCAGCGTCAGCAGGGGTGGGAGGCCAGGACTCACTCGTGCCATCTCGCGATCAACTCCCCTGAACGGCCGCGTCAGCGGTGACAGCCGGCACCTTGGAGCCGGACAGCGGTGGATCGCGCCGGCAAGGGCAGGTTTCGTGCCTGGTGGGTTCAGGCGGTTGTGCCTTGGATTCGACATTCAGCGGCCGCGAGAGGCATCTGGCACTGTGTCGGGTCGCCGCACATGTGCTGATCAACCGCAGCGATCATTCACGCCCATCGCCGTTCAAGTCCGGCCACTCAGAACCAGAACACGAGGCCGACCCCGGTACGCCAGCCGCGATTGGAGATGCGCACCTGCCAGTCGTCGCCGTCCCAGAGCCGGTCATTCGACTCGTCGTGCACCTCGAGGAAGTCGGTGAACGTGGCCACGGTCTCGATCTCGAGGCTGAACCTGTCGCCGAGCCGGATCTGCGCGCCGCCGCCGGCGATGGCCACCGGGCCCACGGCGACGACCTGACCGCCATTGCCCGGCAGCTCCAGCGCCTGGCCCCCACCACCGAGGCCGCCACGCAGGAACGGCTGGAAGGTGCGCAGCGGACGGAACAACACCGTGCCCGTCAGGAGCACCTCGATGTCGATGAGCTGCTCGTCCATGTCGTCGATGTCGTGCCGCGCGATCGCGAACTGCACCTGCGCCAGGAACCGGTCACCGAAGCGGCGGCCGATCGCCATGCCGCCGCCCTTCCCGCGCGAGTCCACACCCGCGGGCGGCAGGCCGGGCTGGTCGAAGACGTCGAAGTGGTTGCGCCACGCGTCGACCGATTGCAGCGCCAGGTGCCAGGTTCGCAGGCGCGGCGACTCCGATACCCTATCGGCGCGCGGCGGTTCCCCCGCCTCGTCGGCATGCACCGGGACGGCCAGTCCTAGCGCCGCCACGACGATCCAGGGCAGGCACCTCATCGCGATCATTCCTCACCCCCGCGCCCGGAGCCCAGTCCGTACTGCTGGATCTTCTTGTGCAGGTTCGTGCGGTCCAGGCCGAGCAGGCGCGAGGCGCCCGAGACGTTGCCATCGGCCTGCTTCAGGGCCGCAACGATGAGGCTCTTCTCGAACTGCTGGCGTGCCGCGGCCAGGCCGCCGGCGGCGCGCACCGCGGCCAGGTCGGGCCGGCCCGTCGCCGTGGCCGTGAAGGGCGCCTCGGCACGCGCCGGAGTTGCCGTCGCCACGCCCACGCCGCAGGCAGCCAGGTCGTCGGGGGAGATGACCGCGCCGCTGCTGAGGATGGCCAGGCGCTCGACGGCGTTGCCCAGCTCGCGGATGTTGCCCGGCCATGGCAACCGCTGGAGCGCGAGCAGCGCGCTGTCCGACAGGCGGCGCTGCGGCAGCCCGTTCTCGTCCAGGTACGCGGCCAGGAAGTGCTCGGCCAACAGGGTAATGTCGCCCGGCCGTTCGCGCAGCGGCGGCATGTGCACCGGCACCACGTTGAGGCGGAAGTAGAGGTCCTCGCGGAAGCGGCCGGCCGCCACCTCGGCAGCCAGGTCCTTGTTGGTGGCGGCCACCACGCGCACGTCGACCTTGTGGGTCTCGTTGCCGCCCACGCGCTCGATCTCGCCCTCCTGCAATGCGCGCAGCACCTTGGCCTGCGCCTTGAGCGACATGTCGCCGATCTCGTCCAGGAACAGCGTGCCGCCGTCGGCCTGCAGGAACTTGCCGTCGCGGGTCTGGGTGGCGCCGGTGTAGGCGCCCTTCACCGCCCCGAACAGCTCGCTCTCGATCAGCTCCTCGGGGATGGCCGCGCAATTGACCTTCACAAAGGGCTTGGCGCGACGATCGCTGGCATCGTGCACCGCGCGCGCCACCAGTTCCTTGCCGGTGCCGCTCTCGCCGGTGATCAGCACGCGCGCGCCGGTAGGCCCCACGCGCCGCACCTGCTCGCGGATCGCCTGCACGGGCATGGATTCGCCCACCATCAGCGCGCGCCTCTTCACCTTGTCGCGCAGCGCACGCACCTCGCGACCCAGGTCGCGGCGGTCCAGCGCATTGCGGATGGCGACGAGCAGGCGCTCCTTGCTGAGCGGCTTCTCGATGAAGTCGAAGGCGCCGTGGCGCGTGGCCTCGACCGCGGTGGCAATGGTCCCGTGGCCGCTGATCATGATCACCGGCAGCTCGGTGTCGTGCTCGCGCAGCCGCCGCAGCACCTCGATGCCGTCCATGCCCGGCAGCCGCACGTCGATCACCGCCACATCGGGACGCTCGGCCTGGCAGCGCTCGAGGCCGTCCTCGCCGCTCTCGGCCACGTCGACTGTGAACCCCTCGGCAGTCAGCACCATGGCAAACGTGCGGCGGATGTTCCGCTCATCATCGATGATCAGGACCCTGGGACTCACGCGGCACCGTCCTCGGTGGCGGATGTGGCGGCAACGGCGGCCGTCAACGGCAGGTCGACGGTGAATGCGGCGCCGTGACCGGGCTCGCTGCGCACCGAGATGACGCCGCCGTGGCCGATGATGATGTTCTCGACGATGGCCAGGCCGAGGCCCATGCCGTCGCTCTTGGTGGTGAAGTCGGGCTCGAAGATGCGCGCCAGGTTCTGCGGGGCGATGCCGGCCCCGCGGTCGCTGACCACCAGGCGGGCGCCGACCTGCAACCGCTCGAGGACCAATGAGACGCGCTCGGGCTCGCGCTGCTGCCGGCACGCCGCCAGCCCGTTGTCGATGAGGTTGATCAGCGCGCGCCGCAGCGCATCGTAATCGAACCAGCCGACCACCGGCGCGGCCGTGCCGCCCAGCTCCAGGCGCGACGAGCCGTAGAGCTGCTCCAGGTCGAGCAGCAGCGCGACCAGGTCGCCCTCGCGCAGTTCGGGGCGCGGCAACCGCGCGAAGTCGCCGAAGGCCTTCACCAGGCGGCGCAGGCTTTCGACCTCCTCGCCGGTGATGTCGACAGCCTCGGTGAGCAGTGCGCGATAGGTCGCGTCGTCGCCCTTGTAGGCGTCGCGCACCTGCGTGATCGCCAGCAGGATCGGCGTGAGCGGGTTCTTCACTTCGTGCGCCAGCGTGCGCGCCATGCCGCGCCAGGCGGCCACGCGCTCGAGGCGGGCCAGGTCGCGCCGCTGCTCGGCCAGGCGCGCGACCATCTCGTCGAAGCTCGCCACCAGTTCGCCGACCTCGCCGGGCCCCTGCCGCTCCAGGCGGAACTCGAGGTCGCCGCCGGCAACGCGCCGCGTGGCGCCGACCAGCATCTCCAGCGGACGCACCATCTGCCGCGACCAGAGCAGGCCGGCCACCAGCGCCACGAGGATGAGGGCGCCGTACACGAGCAGGAACGGGCCGACGAAACTGCGGACCACGCGGCCCTCCTCGGCGCGCACGGCGCGCAGCACGGTCACGCCGCCGGTCAGGTCGCCCGCGCGCTGCACCATGCCGGCGGGCAGCGCCTGCACGACCACGGTGGCAGAGCCATCGGGCCCGGGCACGCGCGCCACGAGGGCGTCGCCGCGGCGGCGCACCGGCAGCGTGTCGGCGGCGGCGGCGTTCTGCGGGTCGTCCGCGGGATCGAACGGGTCAAGGAGCCCCGGCCGCGCCGCGGCGAACGCGGTCAGCGAATCGGCGGGCTGCACGGCGCCTGCCTGGTCGAGCATCAGCACGGCGCCGGCATCGGCGGAAGCAGCCGCGGCGACGGCGCGACGCGCGAGCCCCTCGCGCAGTTCCTGCAGGTGGCTGCGGCTTTCGTCGAGGCCGGCTTCGAGCGCAAGCTCGAGCGGGTCGGCGATGGCCGGACCGAAGCGCCGCTCGAGCAGGTCGCGCACCACCAGCGACAGCGGCAGCGTGGGCAGCAGGGCGACCAGCAGGAACGAGATCGCCAGGCGCGTGCTAATGCGCTTCATCGGGCACCTCCTGCCGCCGGAACCAGGCCGAGGCCGCTTCCTGGCCGTCGCGATCGTCGCGCGTGCCCTGGTAGAAGAAGCGGATCAGGCGCCCGAGGCTGACCGAGGCCTCCTGCCGGTCCGAGCGGCCCGGCTCCCCGCGCGGCTCGCCCGCGATCAGGTTGCCGACTCGTTCGCGCTCGTCGTTCGCGACGGGCCGCGCGAGCAGTCCCGCGCGCACCTGGTAGCGGCCGGACTCGGCCAATGAAGCCAGCGGCATCAACGTGAACGGCGGCAGGTCGGCCAGGTGCGCCCGCAGTTCCTCAAGGCTCCGGAAGCGTCGCTCGGCCCCCGCGCCCGATACCGAGAAGACCTCTTCCCACAGGTCGAAGCCCAGGCGCAGCGACAGCGAATGCGCAACGGCCACGCGCCCTTCGGCGTCGACCACGGCCAGTTCCAGCTCGACGGCCGCGACCAGGCCCGAGCGCATCGACTGCAGCTGGCGCTCGTCGGGCAGCCCGCTCGCGGTCACGCGGCAGGCCAATTGTTCACCGGCGCGCGCGGGCGCCACGCTGATCAGGCGCGCGGACGCCAGGGCCGGCCCTGCCGATGCCGTCAGAAGCAGCGTGCCCAGCAGGCAGGCCAGAGTGGCATGCATGCGCCGCATCAGAACGACCACCCGATCGAGGCGTGGCCCTGGAAGCGCATGTCGAGCGTGCGCTCGGTGAGCGGGAAGCCGACATCGACGCCGATCCAGTCGAGCCAGCGCACGCGCATGCGCACGCCGTAGCCGGCGCCCACGGCCATGCCCGTGTATGGATCAGCGACATCGCCGGCGCCGCCGGCTCCCGCGTCGACGAACAGGATGCCGGCCAGCTTCGTGCCGCGGGCATCGGAGAGGATGGGACTGCGGTACTCGAGTGAGCCCGCCCATTGCCAGGTGTCGCCGCCGGGGGGCGACAACGCGCCGGTGGAGAAGCCGCGCAGGCTGTACAGGCCGCCGAGGTAGAGCCGGTCGTGGAAGGCCGCCGCCTCGCCGACCCACTGCCCGCGCAGTCGCGCGGCAAGCACGCCGCCGGGCACGGCGCGGTACGACCGCAGGTCCATCTCGAGGGTGGCGTGCCCCGGGCGCCCCTCCTGCACCACGAGCCCGCCCTTGGCGCGCCCCCACAGTCCGCCCGTCGGCGTGCCGGCGGTGCTGCGGGCCGGACGCGAATCGTACTGCCAGTCGAGATGCGCGGAGGCGCGCGCGCTGCGACCGACCGCCTCGCGGATCGCCGGCGGCAGGTCGGCCTCGGGAATCTCCTGCCCGTAGTCGACGCTGTCGTCCTGCGAGCGCGTGTGGGCGGTGGAGTGATGGGCCACATCGACGGTCGCGACATCGAGGCTGAACTCGACCAGGCGACGCTCGTCCACATGCCGACCGAAGGCGAATGCGAGGCCCGAGGCATCGACGCCATGGAGGAACTCGACGCCGTCGGCGAAGTACGGACGCTCGGTGCGACCGGCGCCGGCCTCGAGGTTCCAGTAGCTGCGACCGTCGCCGACGCGCGGCTGCCCGTAACGCAACACGATCGCGTCGTGGCGCAGCCCGATGCGCCAGCGCAGGTCCAGGTTGCCGCCATCGCCGAACGCATTGTCGAATGCGACCATCGCCGGCACCAGGTACCAGCCGTCGAGATTCGTGTTGCCGGCCGCCCAGCGAAGGTCGGGCCGATGCTCGACAACCTCGAGCACGAGCACCAGTTGCCCGCGCCCCTCACCCGGCCGCGTGTAGAAATCCACCGAGCGGAAAAGGCCGCCCGCGCGCAGTTCCTCGACGGCCGCGACCAGCGCGGCCTGGTCGATGGCCTGTCCCGGACGCAGCGGCAGGTAACGGTAGACGGTGGCCAGGTCGGTGCGCGTGGCGCCCACCAGTTCGACCGCGGCCAGATGCAGGCGGCGATCATCGACGGCAGGTGCGGCCAGGCTGTCGGGCGCGTCCGGGGCCACGGCGGCGGCCGAACCGACAGTTGCGCCGGCGCAAGTCAGCATGAGCACCAGCGCCGGCAGCAGAGGCCGCCAGGCGCGCCGGAGCGGGCGACGCCCTGCGCGTCCCCGCCCGTTCCGGCTCTCGTTGTCCCGGTGGCTGTTCATCGGTGGCTTTCCCGTTCGTGCAGGAGGTGGCTGCTGCCCATTCTCGCCCAGGCCGCCGGCCTGCACAACGTACGATCTCTACAGGTACCAGTTGAACTGCACCGTGGCGCCGCCTGCACCCACCTCATCGTCCTCGTACCCGGTCACGCCGTCGGCGTCGAAGCCGAAGCCGTCCGCAGCCAGACCCAGCCCGAAGCGTTCGCCCAGCTTCCACTCGTAGCCCAGGCCGAACAGGGCCGCCGCGCGCCGCTTGACCGAGTGCGCGACGCCGCTCGTCGGGTCGGTGAAGTCGCCGCCGCCGACACCCACGCCCGCGCGCAGGAAGAAGCCCTTGTCGCACGGCCTCCAGGTCACGGTCGCCAGCACGGCGCCCAGTTCCCAGTCGTTGTCGTCCTTCTTGCTGGTGAAGCCGATGGACTCCACGCCCACCGCGAAATGGCGGCTCAGGTCGTAGCCCACGCGCAACTGGCCGAGGCCGCCGGCCAGGGGCTCCTCGGTGATGTGGCGCGAGCCGTCCTTGAACATCATCTGGCTGCCGCCGCCGCCGGCGTTCAGGCCCAGGAAGAAGCCGCGGTGGGAGGTGTCGCGAACCGTGGACGCGGTCGCGTCGGCGGCCTGGGCGCCTCCGGCCAGCAGGGCGGTGGACAGGGCCAGGGCGGAGAGCAGGTTCTTGCGGGCTTTTACGGTGGTCTTCATGACGGCTTCCTTCCTTGTTGGGCGTGTCGCATCCGGTGCGGATCGACTTGCCCGGAAGGAGGCACGGATCGGGCCATGGTTGTGGTGTAAGCGTCCGACCCCGCGCGTATTCCCCCGCCCCTGATTTCGGCTGTGCCGCTCCCCAACCCGAGGTGCCTCATGTCCAGCCGTCGTCGTACTCCGCGAGATCGCAACCATCCGCAGTTCCCGCCAGCCGTGCCCAGGACGATTCAGCGTCGGCTCCCTGGGCCTGGCTGCGCCCCCACCCCCCAAGTTCGTCCCTGTCCGGCCGCGACGCCGACACCGCCTCTGTTCGAGCTCGCCCTGCCGACGGCCGCCGCCTGCCTCGTGGCGCTGGCTCGCTGTGCGTGCTCGCCGGAATGCTGACCGTCCCCAAAGCGTGTGCCTACCCCCCGCAGTCGTTCGACACGCTGGCGGCGTTGACGCGGACTGTCGGCCAGGACCCGCGTTCGGGCCACCTGTTCTGTTCTGCAACCGCAACCGCGACCGCCTGAAGATCCTGCCTGGGAGAGCGGTGTAGCAAGCTCGGAACGTTCGCTGCGCTCGCGTGCGTTGACGCGACGGGTTGGCGGTGCTGCTCGGCGGTCTCGATGTGCGCACGAAAACGCCCTTGGTACGGCCGGAAACTGTTCCCGTGTTAATCCGCGTGTCGTGTATGCTGCGCGCATGGACAACAACGCGCGCATCACACCGAACTCAAGCGCTGCGCGGGTCAATGCCCGCTGCTGGATGGACTCCTTGGCGAGCTGCATCACCTGCGCGAGAACGCCTACCTCAAGCACGCCCTGGCACTGTCTCCTCTTGGCGCAGCAGGAGAAGGTCGTCCCGGCCATCGAGCGCCGCCGCACCAGGTCTGGTCACGGTTCCTCCCCCCCAGGCTCCGCCGAGGTGGTCGCGCGACGCCGAAGAAGCGCCGCCCGAACCACCATGTGCCGCTGCCGGCGCACCTGGGCGTGTGCAGACGGAGATCCACCCGCAGACCTGTCTTGCTTGCAGCGGCGAGTTGCGGCGCTGGCGAGACGAGGACTTGGCCCGGTCTACGCCGGGAGGCGGTGCCTCGCTGCCGGACCAGATCGTGCGGCTGCCGAGAAGCTGTTCGGCTGGGGCCGACGTGGTGGCTCACGTCTGGTGGGCACGCGATCTTGCCGCTGCTCGCCAGACGTCTACCTCGCAGGCGTCTGCAGGACAGTTGCCGACTGTGGCGGGCTGCTTGGCGGCCTCCCACGGGCCATTTATGGACAAACGTCTTCCGGGTGTGTCACAACTGTCGACTTCAGCCCCCCCCGCCCGTTTGCGGTACCGCCTACCTGGTGGTGGACGGGTTCGGGCGTGGCGGGTGGGGAACTGGGGGGGGGTTGGGGGGGGGGGGTTTGGGGTGGGGGGGTTTTTGGTTTTGGTTTTGTGTTGGGGGGGTTTTTGGGGGTTTTTTTTTTTTTTGGGGTTTTGTGGTGTTTGTCATAGTGCCTGCCCGAGGCGCCTGACAACATCCATGAAAATCAATGAGTTAAATCATAACTGCGTGTTTTTCCCCAATCCTCAAATGCGTGCCGCATCGCGACAGTCGGGTGTGACCTGTTGCGATTGTTCACACCCGGGCCGCGGCAGTTCAGATTGGCTCCCCGGTCGGGGCGCGCAGCGTGAATGCGAGAGAGAGAAATTGGACCTCGGCTCACCGGAATAGGGCCTTCAGGTCGCCCCAGGAAGTGGACTCGGTCGGGACCGGGCCGTTGGCGATTGGCAAGTACTGCACAGTACAGTGAACTAATGGGTCGTCGACACCGTCTGTGATCATGCTATCAATCAGATCCGTACTGGTCGTGCCCCAATAGTTGCCACTTAAGTCCAGCAGCACGGGTGCTCCGAAGTAGCCATGGCTACCAACTCCAAGGCCACTCGCCGGTAAAATGTGACTATTGTTAATAGTCACATGCGACTCGGACGAAGTGTACAGGGATTCACCGGTCGTCCCTTCCAATATCACGTTTTCTCCGGTCACAACTGATCCGCCAGACACAAAGAGTCCGTATTGCCCGCCGTTGATGCGCACACCTACCATATTCACCTGCGAGTTGTATGTGACCATCAAACCAGCAAAGATCGAATTCACGATCGTCGTATTCTCGATCGTACCAGTACTCCAACGGTCGTACACCATCGCAGTACGGTTGTCTCTAAATTCACAATTTGAGAAATTGATGTTGTGGGCGGAAGCACCGGACGTGAATCCCTGGCCGTACCCCAAACAACTGCAGCTATCAACAATCAATGTGTTCGTCAGTTCCGGCGTGAGTGCTTTCCCATCATTGCTAATTTCAAATTGACAATCGCGAATGCTTCCGCCATCGATCCAGCACACAATCCCGGCGCCAAAATGTCGAAACACGCAATCATGCACGTCCAAAGTCCCCTGCCACCAATAGATTCCTGTCTTCATGTTCTCAATCGTCAGACCACTGATGGCGCCAACATGCGAGTCGACGGAACAAATGACCTTTGGAAACCGACCTTCCGGTGCATAGTAAGACGTCATGCCAAGAATCGTCTGTTCCGCCCCCGCTCCGATAAATGTCAGATTGTCCTTTGTCACCGCAACAATCGTCTCCTCCGTCCACGCCGGAGCAACGATCTGATGCAGTTGCTGAAATCTCCCTGGACCGATACGAATCGTATCGCCTGATGATGCGGCCTCCACCGCTGGCTGTATATCCCTAAAGTCCCCCGAACCGTTGAGTTCCACTCGCCAAGTTCTGGCCCACGCCACTTGAGCCACGCAGCCGGCCAGGAAAGTCGCAATTGCGATCGTATGCGCGAATTTCATTGCGGCCAGCTTTCGATTGCGTGGGGGTGGCGTTGCGGCCACCCCCGCTCGCCAACAGCTATTGCAGCAGTACAAGCCGCTGCGACATCGCCACATTTCCTGCCAAGAACCTCGCAAAGTACACGCCGCTGGCCATGGCCGCCCCGCTACGGTCGCGCCCATCCCACACAACAGTGTACTCGCCCGGCTCCTTCCGCTCGGCAACCAGTCGATTCACTAGTTCGCCCCGCACATTGAACACGCACAGGTCGACTTGGCTGGTTTCCCTTACCGAATACTTCAGCGTCGTCTGCGGGTTGAACGGATTCGGTGATGCCGGAAGAAGGATGGTCGGATAGCTAGTCACAACTGCTGGCGCTGAATTGCTGGCTGCCTGCCCGACCGTGCCGCCTGCCTTCCCCTTGGACTTGAGCGTCATCCCAGGTGTGCCGGCTACGAGAACAGGTTGCGCTGCAAAGCCGAAGCTCGGATGCACCGGCTCCCACTCCACTCCATCGGCGCTCAACCAGCCGGACAGCCCGGACGCCGCGTTGGTGTAGCCAAGCGCGGGCCCGCCACCAACGCCGTCTGCTGTCGCCGCGACTCCGTCTGGCACCCGGAAAATCACGTACAGGCCTCCGCTTGCGCTGCCCACCAACCCGGAAAACGTCACTTCCCCCCAACCGCTTGACGGTCCGGAAACATTCGCCGCCACCGAATAGGCATCGGTCAAGGCCACGGGGTATTCCGGGGTGCCACTCTGGACAAGTACTTCCGGAAACGTCGCCATCGCATCGTTATTGTACCATTTTATGCCGCTAATTGCCATATCCTGCGGCACTGGTACCCAAATAGCGATGCAGCTGTTCTGCACTGATTGCGATAAGCCCAGCGATCCCAATACTTTGACACCGTCCAGATCATCTGCCGCGACTGCCGACGCTGACACGAAGATCGTCAACAGCGAGACGGACCACGACCACTTCGTTCGGGACATGTCGACCCTCCTATTGTCTAGAACCCCGAGGGGCAGAACTTGACGACCTTCGTCTTGGTCGGGCTGGTCGCGGACTGCAGACCGCCGTCGCTGGAAACCGTGTACCGGAAGCTGCAGTTCAGGTTGCAGTCTTCATGGTCGATCCGAATCGTGTGCGTGTAGCCACCGCCGGACTTGGCAGCATAGGTGTAGGTGATCCCCGTGGTCGCCGGTGTTACCGTAGTCCAGCCGGGCCAACACGGGTTGGCAATTTCCAATTGGTCGAACGTCAGGACATCATTGGCAGCCTTGCAGGCCGCGTCGGTGTCCCACGTGAACACCCAGTCAAAGAACGTGGTACCCGGGACGACCAGAGTGGCCACGTTCACGTTGCTGACGGTAGGAGCAGCGTCGCTCACAATATTGACCGTTTCGCCGGCACCAGCTCCACTTGCAATCAGGTCGACGTCGCTTTGAACTGTGCCGCCAGGCCACCGAATTGTTGCCGTGATCGGGCCGGTGTAATCTCCCAACCCAAAGGTCAAAGTGCGGTCTCGCTGACCGCCACGGCCGCTGCCACCGTCGACTTGAGCCGTCTGAACCAGACCGCCCGCAGTCACCGTCACCGCTGCCCCGATGCCCTGGCGGTTAGCGTTGTCCGCATTCGGCGAAACCAGACGCAGCTTCACATAGCGCTGACCAAGCGAATTTGCATCAACCTGGCTGTCCGTCTTGTAGAAGAACTCCCCGCTGGCCACCGGGCGCCCCACAAACAGGTCCATGTCGCCATCAGACGTGTAGTCGGCGGCGAGTGAACCCATACCACTGGACGTGTGGGCCAGCGCGGCGTTGTGCGTGTTCTCAAGATAGATGACTCCATCTTGAGTCGGATTGGCCAGAAATAGCCGCGATGGCTCATTCGCGGTGCGCGACAACATGAAGACGTCCTGCCAGCCATCGAGATTGTGGTCAAAGACCTGCAGTCCGCCATAACCCGCGGCACCGGACGGGAATCTCACTGTAGCGTCAGCTGGGAATACGCCGGTACCGTCATTGAAGAGGATTCCAGACCCCGGACTGGCGCAGCTGACGACGATATCCAAGTCGCCATCGTTGTTCATGTCAGCCCAGACAACGCCGGTGCCATAGTCGATATCGTAGCCGCCCATGATGCCGTTGCTGAGCCTCGAAGCTCGCTCTTCGCTGAAGGTGCCATTCCCCTGATTCACGAACACCGCACTGTTGCCATAGCCGAGATCGCTCAAGTCGACGATCACGAGGTCCAAGTCGCCGTCATTCTCCAAGTCGCCCCATGAGGCGGACGCGGCTACGGGCAGATACTGAACCACGAATCCAGCGGCTGCCGTAACGTCCACGAAACCGCATCCGGATCCGCACGTGTTGCGGAACAGCCGGTGCTGTGCAAACGTGATGTTGTCCTTGTCTGGAGGCTCCGCACCCGGCACTTCACATCTAGTGACGAACAGATCCAACCAGCCGTCGTTGTCGTAGTCGCCCCAGCACCCGGTGACTGATCCTGCCGCCAGAGTCGACAACCCCATCGCGTTCGTGACATCCACAAAGTTTCCCGCGTCATTGCGATATAACTTCGGCGATTGCGCATGAGCCACGAACAGGTCCTCGTCGCCGTCGTTGTCAAAGTCCGCGAAGGCGACGCCACGCCCCCCAATCGGAGAAGCAGCGAATCCGCGTGCAGAGAAGCGCGGAGCTCCCGTGGGCAGCACTTCGATTCGGTCATAAGTTGGCGCTTCTTGATCGGACGTGGTCACAATCATTCCGCTATCAGCACTCATCTTCGCGCTCGCTGCACTAAATGGCGTACCCTGATAGTCCAGCCCCGTCTGCGAAGACACATCCGTAAACTTCGCCACAACCTGCGGCACCTCAACGGCCACGCTACGCCGCCTGTAACCGCCACCTGATGCATACGCAGTGACGTCAACCGAATAGCCATTCCCCACCGAGAGCATCGCAGCGAAGGGAGCCGATGTGTAGATTCCGTCGGCTGCAACGATGTCTTCGCCTTGGCCGTCGTCGCGCAGATGAAGGGTCGTTGCATTCAGGCCCAGGCCAGATAGGTCGACCTTGACCGAGTCCAACGCCGCGACATGCGTGATCTCGACTGAGAACACTTGCGACGCGGAGCTGACACCAGGCATCAAAGGCGAATTTGCGTCTGAGGCAATCTGGGCACAGCCCAAACCACCGATGGTGAATGTCTCCCCAGAGATGGTGATCGCTTCGCCCACCAGCCACCTGTGATGCGACCCGCCGAAGGACTCGAACACTACCGGGGCGGACGGCGTGCCATTCACATGCAATGCGCCGTCGATCACGAACTCGATCTCATTCGGATTCGCGCCAGCATGGAGTAGGTCGTCAATCGCCACGCGAACGGTGTCGCCGGCCGCGATGGTCAGCGTGCGCCCCTCGGGGACCTCGACGTCGCCGCCGATCCAGATGTTGTGGGCCCATGTTGTGTCGCTCGCGGCCGGTAAGTTGCCGTAAAAGGTCAGTGCCCTGTAAGCATTCACACGACCATTCCCAAGCCAAGTGAGGTCCCGGTCGTTGAGACCGTCGCCGTAGATGTTGTCAGTGCTTACGGAAATCTTGTTGACGATTTCGCTGCGCGTCCAATGTGGATAGGTCGACTTCACGAGCGCGGCAACACCGGCAACCATGGGTACAGACAACGAGGTTCCAAACCCTCCGTGAGCCGTATGCACGGGTGGGTCAAGGGGCTCATATCCATACGTGTGCCACTCACTGGGCTGCAGCCAACCGTTCAGGCTACCCGGATATGGCAAGGCTCCCCATACCGCCATAGTCACCGGAGCTGCTAGCGCAGCAACATCCACCCATGCACCGTAGTTGCTCTCTCCATCATCCTCCCAGTCCCATCTCACATCGTTGGTTTCCAGACCTGCAACCCACACGACTTCTTCCACTCCCACAACGTCTGCCTCGAAAACCTCGTTGCCGGCTCCCGCTACAACGACGATTCCGGCGTCAAGTGCCCGGCGTACCTCATCGTGGGGGAAACTAGGAATACCCTCCAAGCGATTGGGCGGGACAGAGATTGAAATGATGTCGGCCCCCATTTTCCGTGCGTAGTCGATTCCCAATCCTTTGTACGGTGAATATGTTTGAAGCTCAGTTCCACACGAGAGAATGCACCCGACGCGCACTGGTAGAATCTTTACCTTGGGCGCGACCCCCATCATGCGCCCATCTGTTTCTACCGTTGCCACTTGGCTGGCGACCGACGTACCATGATCCCACATGGATCTCGGATCATTGTCTGCGGTGCAATAGTCCTCTCGATCACAGCTCAAGACTGGCCCAAGAAGCATTCTCGAAGAAGCAACGAAGTCCCATCCGCGCACATCGTCTTCGTATCCATTTTCGTCGTCATCATAGGGACTCCCAACATAACCGAAGTCGTCGACCTCACCGTCCCCATCCTGATCCTCCCCATCGCAAATCTTGAACTGCACGCGACCGTTGCCTCTACTCAGATACTCCCACCCGTTGAAACCATTGGCAACCATCAAGTCGATAACATAAGTTCCCCATGTTGTGATTTCGGTTGCGGTATTAGACCTGATCAGTTCGTAGACACCATCACTGGTGTAGGGTTTTTCGGTAAGGTAAAGGCGCATACCGACGAATTCATCGGCCTCCCACTGAGCGTTCGTGTTAGTGAACGTATATGCTCCGATTGAGGTCCAGCGATGGACCGAAGGATCGGCTTCGCGGGGCTCGCCGGGTAGATTGCCCCAGGCATCTTCATCCGTGACGCCATTGTTGTCCTCGTCCACCCCGCCGATACCGGGGAAGGTGTCAGTATCAGCCGGAAACTGACCAATGACTTCGCGCCAGTTGCGATACCATATCCCGCGATTGTACCACGCGAGAGAATCGGTCACTGCGAAATCCGGTCCGGGCCCTCCTAGTCCCGGATGAAATAGGTCGAACCCGCCGTCAATTACGGCCACGACAATACTGGAATCTCCACGGCTGATGCCCCAGGCTTGCGGCAGATCCATGTCACAATCGGGCGCTGGCCTACTCGGCCCACATTCGTCGCCAGCCAAAGGCACCTCAGTTACGACTCTGCGGTGCAACTGTGACTGCGCGCTGCAAAAGAGATCATGATCGTCGTCGGGAAAGTACGCGAGAGTTCGCTCACTTGCGAACTCACCGGCGTCCTGTTGGAGCATTGCCTTGGCGACGGATGATTCGAGCAGAACAGCCTGGAGCAGCGATTCCGGGCTTTCCGATGTGAACACCGTTATCATCCAAGGCCCCGAGAAGGAAAACTCTGGCGACAACTGATCCGCAACCAATGGCTTACAGGAAATGACTCGCGTCAGTGCGCCAATGCTCGTAGATTTGCCGACACCATCAATTCGCAGAGTCGCGCCGTCGATTGCTGGCGTGCGGTCGATATCAGTCGACTCAAAAGTCACAATGAGATCAACAAAACCCCATGACCCCTCTGCGAATACGCCAGGAGTAATAAGAAGCATCGCGATTAACGCGATCACTGCCGGCGCACACTTCGCAGCGTAGACCCACGTTTCGCCCGAAGCCCAAGCGCCGGAGTTTCTGCGATTGCCACGACTGAAGTATTTCATCGTTCCTCCACTTCATGCTGGCGGTAGCGGATGCGTTTCGACGTCCCAGAGGTGGTCCCTGTTTCCCGGACAGCCCGGCGACCCGCCAAAGGCGGATCCCGTTTTCGCGACTACGACACATGCTTCTGAGCGCGCTCTCATCATGGCCACATCTTCCGCCGAGACGGGACTCGGTTGTCGCCATCAAATGGAGGCGAGTGCATTTCCCATCACGGTACCAACCATGGGCGCTTGCGACCATTCTGCCGCGTGAGATTCGAAGCGCTGGCCCAACGTTGAGCCTGCCGCTCTGCGGCGCGCACTTCAATGTCCAATGCTGACCGCACCGGACTTTCCGCGTAAGTTCTTCATTTGCAGCCAACCGCCTCGAATCGCGGGTCCACCATTCGAATCACTCTGGTGATCGGCTGCATAGATAAAAGGCCATTCTAGGGCGATTCGGGTGCAACATTTCTTTGAAATTCGCGGATACTTTTTTGTGCGGCTCGATGCGGGACACAATTGCCACCGACGCATTACGATTTGATCAGAGATCACACCATCACTCACCTGCTGGATGCGAGGGAAGCCATCGAGCGCCGCAAGCGCCGACACGAATGAGCTTCTTACGACAGCCTACTCGCCATTTCGACGACCAAGCATTTTCAAGGACCGAGTGCGGCCAGAGTATGCCCCGGTCTCATGGTGCTCGATCTATGCTCTGGATCCTATCGTCTGCGCCGCGTCACCCATGAATCCCGCGCCGCGATCCTCCGCAGCTGCTCACTATTCGCCAGCCGTACCATGCCAATCGGATGCCTCGCAACTGTGCCGTCGGACGGCTCCGCAATCGCCTGCTCCGGAAACGGCAACCTGGGCGCCAGATTCTTCTCCACAGCCTTCCACAACGGATTCAGCAAGCAAAGCGCCGCATGCGCCTGCACCCGACAATCGAGCGCCTCGTTCCGTGCCCGCGTCTTGATCCACTCCGCCTTCGGAAACCCCTTCGTGTACCTGATCACGCGCTTCTCCGCCGTCAGCTGCTTGAAGTACTCCTGCTCGTATCCATCGCCTTCAGGGAAGTGGCAGTACCCAGGCCCAGGCGTCTCCTCCTTGAGCCGCGAGTAGAGAATGCCTTTGGCCTCGTCGACCCCGACCGTGAACAGCTTCACCGGTAGCGGCGCCTGCCCCTGCTTGCGGTTGGACGGAGCCGAGATGATCGGCCGCCCCACGCCTGCCCGGCCAACGGTTGCATACACGCCGCGCACCTGCCGCGGCTTCACGTACCGATAGACGGCCTCTGTGCGATGCCCTGCCGAGTCGATACAGCACTGCACGATCCGCATGTTGAGCCCGTCCTCGCGCTCCCAGGTCGCCGACAGCACATCATCGAGCTGCCGCCAGACCGGAGCCGCCGCAGGATCGCCCCACAGAACACGGTACGAGATCCCCCACGACTCCTCGCCCGTGCGCCAGCCGCACACTTCGACCTCGAGCCGGTCGTCCTGCACATCCACCCCCGCAGTCAGCACGAGCACCGGCAGGGGCACCACGGCCGGGTAGTGCTCGCGCCTGGCCCATGAGACTGTCCTGGTTGATGACCTCACCCGACTCCTCCCAGGTCTCGCCCAGGCAGGTGTTGATCCAGGTCTTCAGTTTCTCGGGACCATCGTGCTTGGCGTTCAGGAAGTCCCGCGCCATCTCGCCCCACGCATATCATCCCAGCGGCGAATACAGCGCCGACAGGTGATACCCCGCTGTGACCCCATCGCCTTCGGCCTGGGCCACCCACCGGCCGTGTTCCAGCATGGCGGTCTTGTGATGTTCGGAAGGAGGGCCTGGCACGACTCGCAACGCAAAGCCGCCTGCTCCGGTTGCCCGTCCGGCCATTCGAAGTTCTGCCACAGGATCGGCGCCACCACGCCGCAGATCGGACACGGCACGTGGTACCGCCGCTGGTCACTGCGCTGGTAGGCCCGCTCGACCGGGTCGCCCTCGCCGTCGATATCGATCTCGTACCCATCGACCGCAGGCCGACCGCCGTGCTGACTCCCGTGATGGCGAGGATGCACCCGGCAATCCTTCGTCCGGTTCGTATTGCCTGAGCCCAGGGACCGCGACAGGCTGAACTCTTGTCGCCCGCGCCGGCAGTCGTCGATCACTGTGGTGTCGCAGGCGGCAGGATGCCGTGGTGCCGGCGGCATGTTGCGCCGGCGCAACCGTGGCGATGCCGTGAGACTTGCGCCGGCGCAAGTCTCGGCACATGAAGGCCCGCGCCGATGCACGCCGATGTCGGGGCAGGCCGCGGTCCAACGGGACAACAGAAGGCGGCCGGCCCCCACCGGGAGCCGGCCGCAACCTCTCTTCAACCCAACGCTGAGCGGCCAGTTCCGCCAGCACCCGCCCAAAGCGCCTCAGGCAAGGACCGACAGCGCCGCCGCGTAGTCCGGCTCCTGCTTGATCTCCGGCACCAGTTCGGCGTGCAGCACGGTGTCGTTCGCGTCGAGCACGACGACCGCGCGCGCGGCCAGCCCGGACAAGGGGCCGCTGGTGATGGCCACGCCGTAGTCCTGCAGGAACGAGCGGCCGCGCAGCGTCGAGAGCGTCAGCACGTTGTCCAGGCCCTCGGCGCCGCAGAAGCGCGACTGCGCGAACGGCAGGTCGGCCGAGATGCACAGCACCACGGTGTTCGTCAGCTCGTTGGCCGCCGCGTTGAACTTGCGCACCGAGGTGGCGCACACGGCCGTGTCGAGACTGGGGAAGATGTTCAGGACCTTCCGCTTGCCGGCGAACGTCGCCAGCGCGGTGTCGGCCAGGTCCTTGGCGACCAGGCTGAAGGCGGGCGCCTTGGCGCCCTTCGTCGGGAACGTGCCGGCAACCTCGATGGGGTTGCCACCGAGAGTCACGGTGCGGCTCATCGTGGGCTCCTTGTGCGGACATGGTGGTAGGATCGCGTGGCTGACATGGTAGCGCGGGCGCGGGGAGTCGGCCATGGAGGGAAACGGACGACCCCGGCGACCTTACTTCACGAGCGCAATCTTCCGGCTCGTGAGATCCGACCCGCTCACCAGGGCGACGAAGTAGGCCCCGCTCGCCATCTCCACGCCCTGATCGTCCCTGCCGTCCCACTGGACCGTGTGATCGCCGGCCGGAAGGTCCTCATCCACGAGGGTCCGGACCAGGGCCCCGCGCAGGTCGAACACGCGCATGGCCGTGCGGGCCGTGCCGTCGACCCGGAAATCGATCCGCGTGGTCGGGTTGAAGGGGTTCGGTGTCGGCAGGCTCATGCCGAACCGCTGGCCATCGGCGGGCGGCAGGGGAACCGGCGAGGCCGGATCCGAAGTGACGCCGACGAAGATCGTCACCGTGGCGGACGCCGATGCGCCGTTGACGTCCCCGATCTGGTAGGTGAACCGGTCGATGCCGGAATAGCCGGGCGTGGGCGTGTAGCTGAAGTGGCCGTCCGTGTACGCCAACAGCGTGCCGTAATCGACGAGGTCGGAGATGATGGTCGCGAAGAACACATCGCCATCCGGATCGAGGTCGTTCCGGAACAGGCCCGCCGCGGCGGGAATGGCGATCGAGCCGCTGATCGGCGCGTAATAGTAGTCCGCGGTGGCAATCGGAGCCCGGTTGGGTTCGTACACGGTCAACGTGACCGTGGCGATGGCGCTCAGGCCGTTGGCCGAGATCTGATAGCTGAAGCTGTCGGTTCCCGTGAAGTTCGGGTTGGGAGTGTAGGTGAACTGGCCGTCGGTATAGGCAGACAAGGTGCCGTAATCGACATCGTCGGGGATCGTGATCGCCGCAACGGCGTCGCCGTCGGGGTCGAAGTCATTGACCAGGAAGCCTGCCGCAGCCGCGATCGCCAACGGTGCATTCATGGCGACGGCGTAGGCTTCGCCCAGCGCCAGGGGCGGCCGGTCGGTGGCCACCACGTGGAAGTGGACCCTGCCGATCTCCGCGTTGTTGGTGCCATCGGTGACCTGGTAGTCGAAGTAGTCGTAGCCGGTGAATCCCGCGACCGGGGTGTAGTTGAAGCTGCCATCGGTGAACGCCGACAGGGAACCGTTATCGACAAAGTGCGAGATCGCCGTGGCTATCACGGCATCGCCCTCGGGATCGTAGTCGTTGACCAGGAAGCCCGCAGCGGCGGCGATTGCGAGCGTCGAGCCGGCCTGTACGGTGAAATGGTCGTCCATCACCTGGGGCGCGGCGCCCGACTTGTCTGAGCTTTGGCGACCGGAGCCCGCCGCCTCGTCGACCGGGAGTTGGCCGACGGTCGACTCGACCGCGTGCGGGGCCGGCTCGGGACGCGCTACAGGCATGGAGCCATCGCCCACCGGGAGGAGTTTGCCCCCCGTGATATCCAGCGGCGGCTGGGCGCGCGGCGCCTGCGGCGCCGGGATCGATGCGCCTTCCCGGACCGGGAGCAGATTCTCCGTGGACGCCGCAGCCACGCCCACGACCGACATCACGACCAGGGCGCACAGGCTGATCATTCGTCGCATGTTCATCTCTCCATCGCTGCGTGGTCCCGGGTGGCGGACCTTCAGGGCCCGTCTTTCCGGAGGAGCCCAAAGCATACCATTTTACTCCTCTTGGCGTCAATACGGGCCGTGGCCGAAGCCGTGGGGTCTCGGGCGCAGGCTCGGGTCAAGGCGCGAACCCCTGGAACGAAAAAAGGCGGCCGGCCCCCAACGGGAGCCGGCCGCATCCACCATTCAACCGCATGCGCCGCGCGCCTACCGCGCCCCGCGCCCCGCCGCCTTGATCCGTGCCTGCGCCCGCGACTGCGCCAGACGCGCCCGTTCGCGATCGAGGTCCAAATCCATCGAGGTCAGCCGTGCCCGCGCGCGTTCGAGGGCCTTTTGCGCGCGGGCCACGTCGATCTCGCTCGACAGTTCGCAGGTGTCGGTCATGAGGTTGACCACGTTGTCGGAGATCTCGAGGAAGCCGGCGCCCACGGCCAGCTTCTGTTCGTTGCCGGCATCGTCGAGCCGCAGCGTCACCAGGCCGGGCAGGACGGCGGCGACCAGCGGTGCGTGGTTGGCCCACACGCCGAGATAGCCGGCCGAACCCGGGAAGGTGGCGGAGACCGCCTCGCCCTCGAAGGCGGTGCGATCGGGGGTGACGATGATGACCTTGAAGCTCCTGGCCATCGTTTAGCCTTCCGCCTGCATCTTCTCGTAGTTCTCGAGCACTTCCTCGATGGCGCCGCACATGTAGAAGCACTGCTCGGGGATGTGGTCGTACTCGCCCGCAACGAGGCCCTGGAACGAACGGATCGTGTCCTCCAGCTTGACGTAGCGGCCGGCCTTGCCGGTGAACGCCTCGGCCACGAAGAACGGCTGCGAGAAGAACTTCTGGATCTTGCGGGCGCGGGCCACCGCGATCTTGTCCTCGTCCGAGAGCTCGTCCATGCCCAGGATGGCGATGATGTCCTGCAGATCCTTGTAGCGCTGCAGGATCGTCTGCACCTGGCGGGCCAGGTTGTAGTGCACTTCGCCGATGGTGCCCGGCTGCAGGATGCGGCTGGTGGAGTCCAGCGGATCCACGGCCGGGTAGATGCCCAGCTCGGCGATCTGGCGCGAGAGCACCGTCGTGGCGTCCAGGTGGCTGAACGCGGTGGCGGGCGCCGGGTCGGTCAAGTCGTCGGCGGGCACGTAGATGGCCTGCACCGAGGTGATCGAACCGCTGCGCGTCGAAGTGATGCGCTCCTGCAGCTGGCCCATCTCGGTGGCGAGCGTGGGCTGGTAACCCACGGCCGACGGCATGCGGCCCAGAAGCGCCGACACCTCGGAGCCCGCCTGCGTGAAGCGGAAGATGTTGTCGATGAACAGGAGCACGTCCTGGTTCATCTCGTCGCGGAAGTGCTCGGCCATGGTCAGGCCGGACAGCGCCACGCGGAGACGCGCGCCGGGCGGCTCGTTCATCTGGCCGAAGACCAGGGCGGTGTTCTTGATGACCCCGGACTCCTTCATCTCCAGCCAGAGGTCGTTGCCTTCACGCGTGCGCTCGCCCACGCCGCAGAACACGGAGTAGCCGCCGTGCTGCGTGGCGATGGCGTGGATCAGCTCCTGCACGATAACCGTCTTGCCCACGCCGGCGCCGCCGAAGAGGCCGATCTTGCCGCCCTTCACGTAGGGCGCGAGCAGGTCGACGACCTTGATGCCGGTCTCGAAGATCTCGTTCGCCTCGCCCTGGTTGGTCAGGGTCGGGGGCGCCGCGTGGATCGGCGAGCGCTTGTCCGGCTCGGGCAGCGCGCCCTCGTTGTCGAGGGTCTTGCCCAGCAGGTTGAACAGGCGGCCCAGGCACTGCTTGCCCACGGGCACCGAGATCGCCTTGCCGGTGTCCAGACCCTTCATGCCGCGGACCAGGCCGTCGGTCGAGTCCATGGCGATCGTCCGGACCACGTTGTTGCCGATATGCTGGGCAACCTCGGTGATCAGGTCGATGCCCTTGGCCTCATCGACGATGTGGATCGCGTTGAGGATCTCCGGCAGGTGATCCGAATCGAACTCGAGGTCCACCGTGGGCCCGATGACCTGCTGGACCTTCCCGTAGTTCCCGGCCATGTGCAGTCTCCTTGGCTTTGCCTGTCGCCCGCGGGGCGAATGCCCCGCCCCTGCTTGATCAACCTGTACTAGAGCGCGTTCGCGCCGCCGACGATATCGAGCAGCTCGCTCGTGATGGCGGCCTGGCGCTCACGATTGCGCCGCAGTGTCAGCGCGCCGATCATCTCGCCTGCGTTCTCGGTCGCGGCGTTCATCGAGGTCATGCGTGCCGCATGTTCGCTCGTGAACGCCTCACTCAGCGTCATGAAGACCCGGTTGCGCAGGTAGAGCGGCAGCAGCACTGCGAACAGCTCTTCCTGGCTCGGTTCCCAGATGTAGTCCTGCTCGGCCTTGGGTGCGGCAGCGACAGCCGCGCCGCCCCGCACCGGCACCTTCACGCCCTCGGCCGCGGCCTCGGGAGCGATCGGCAGCAGCGCCACGTCGACCGGGCGCTGCGTCATGGTCGAGACGAACTGCGCGTAGACCACCCGCACTTCGTCGAACGAGCCGTCGGTGAACGAGCCCACGACCTTGTCGCCCACGAGCCGGCCGCGGTCGGCGCTCATGTCGCCGGCGAAGTCGGTGTGCGCGTGGAACACCGTGTAGCCCCGCTTGCGGAAGTACTCGGCGCCCTTGCGGCCGATGGTGTAGACCGCGGTCTCGACCCCGCTCTTGATGGAGGCGTCGACGGCCTTGTGCGCCACCTTCAGCAGGTTCGTGTTGTACGAACCGCACAGTCCCTTGTCCGAGGTGATGATCACGTACAGGCGCTTGTGCACCGGACGCACCTCGAACAGCGGATGGGCGATCTCCGCCTTGCCCGCCAACTGCTGCATCAGCTCGGTCAGCTTGCGCGAATAGGGACGCGCCGCCAGCATCCGCCCCTGGGAACGCGCCAGCTTCGCCGCCGCGACCATTTTCATGGCCTTGGTGATCTGCTGCGTGCTCCGCACCGAGCGGATCCGCTTGTTCAGTAGCTTGACCCCGGCACCAGCCACCGGTGACCTCCCGCTTACGCGCGCCTGCGAGTCCTAGCCACGACTCGCGATGAATTCCTTGATGGCCGCCGTCAGGTGCTCGACCGTGTCGTCTTCCAGCTTGCCCGTGGTCGAGATGGCCTGCAGCACCGCCGAGTGCTTCTGCTCCAGGAACAGGTGGAAGTCGCGCTCCCACACCTTCAACTGGTCCAGCGGCACCGTGTCGAGGTAGCCCTTGCTCGCGGCGAAGATGATCGCCACCTGCTTCTCGGTCGGCATGGGCACGTACTGGTCCTGCTTGAGGATCTCGACCATGCGCTCGCCGCGCGTCAGCTGACGCTGCGTGGCCTTGTCGAGGTCCGAGCCGAACTGCGCGAACGCGGCCAGCTCGCGGTACTGCGCCAGGTCCAGGCGCAGCGAACCGGCGACCTTCTTCATCGCCTTGGTCTGCGCCGAGCCGCCCACGCGCGAAACGGAGATACCGACGTTGATGGCGGGCCGGATGCCCTGGTAGAACAGGTCGTTCTCCAGGAAGATCTGGCCGTCGGTGATCGAGATCACGTTCGTCGGGATGTAGGCCGACACGTCCGAGGCCTGCGTCTCGATGATCGGCAGCGCCGTCAGCGAGCCGCCGCCGTTCTCGTCGGACAGCTTCACTGCGCGCTCCAGGAGGCGGCTGTGCAGGTAGAACACGTCGCCCGGGTAGGCTTCGCGGCCGGGCGGACGGCGCAGCAGCAGCGACATCTGGCGGTACGCGTTGGCCTGCTTCGAGAGATCGTCGTACACCACGAGGGTGTCCTTGCCCGCCCACATCTGGTGCTCGGCCATGGTCACGCCGGTGTACGGCGCCAGGTAGAGCATCGGGGCCGGGTCGGAGGCGTTGGCGGCGATGATGGTCGTGTAGGCCATCGCGCCATGCGCCTTGAGCTTGTTGTGCACGGAAGCGACGGTCGACTGCTTCTGGCCGATGGCCACGTAGAAGCAGTAAACGCCCTTGCCCTTCTGATTGATGATCGTGTCGATCGCGATGGCGGTCTTGCCGGTGCCGCGGTCGCCGATGATCAGCTCGCGCTGGCCGCGGCCGATCGGGATCATCGAATCGACGGCCTTCAGGCCGGTCGCCAGGGGCTGCTTCACCGGCTGGCGCGCCGTCACGCCGGGCGCCTTCAGCTCGATGTTACGGGTCTGCGTGGAGGGCACGGGGCCTTCGCCGTCGAGCGGCTGGCCCACGGCGTTCAGCACGCGGCCGATGACGCCGTCGCCCACGGGCACCGAGGCGATGGTGCCGGTGCGCTTGACCGTGTCGCCTTCCTTGATCTTGGTGTCCGGGCCCATGATGGCGACACCGACGGAATCCTCTTCGAGGTTCAGCACGATGCCGAAGATATCCCCGGGGAACTCGACCATCTCGCCGGCCATGACGTCCTGCAGACCGTACACGCGCGCGATACCATCGCCCACCTGCAGGATCGTGCCGACACTCTCGACGCCGAGGTTGCGGTCGTAGTTCTTCAGCTCCTGCGCCAGGACAGAGCTGATCTCTTCAGGCCTCAGTTTCACTTCCGGTCTCCTCGTTGAATCCCGCGTGACGGGTCGTCAACCCCGCACCTGGGCAGTGGCCAGCGTCTTGCGCAGGCGGTCCAGGTTCGTGCGCACCGTGCCGTCGATGACGCGATCGCCCAGGGTGACGCGCACCCCGCCGATGACCGCCGGATCGACCTTCTTATCCAGGATGACGGACTTGCCCGTCACGTGTGCCAGCTTGTCGCGCAGCTTCGTCTCCAGGTCGGCCGGCAGCGCGATGGCCGTGACCACGCCCACCCGCACCAGGCCCTGGTCGGCCTCGACCAGTTCGGCGAACACGGTGCCGATGTCGCGCAACAGCTCGATGCGGTTGCGGTCGAGCAGCAGGTTGAAGAAGTCCAGCAGCACCGGTTCCAGGTGCGGCCCGAAGACCTTCTTCAGGACTTCCTTCTTCTCCTGCTCGCGCACCTGCGGACTGTCGAGGAAGATGACCAGCTCACGGCTGGCCGCCATGACCTCGAGCACGCCCGCGTACGACTCGGCGCACGCGACCAGCGTTCCCGCCGGCTTGGCCGTGCGCAGCAGCGCCTCCGCGTAACGTCCGGCTACCCTGCGGTCGCGCATCAGGCTCCGCTCCCGGTCTTGTCCAGCTCGTCGATGTAGTCGGTGATCAGCTTGCGGTGCATCGCATCGTCCATCTTGGTGCCGATGACCTTCTCGGCCGCACCGATCGCCATGGCCACCACCGAGTCGCGCAGCTGCAACTGGGCCTTGTGGGCCTCGACCTCGATGTCCTGCTCGGCCTTCGCCACGGTGGACGCGGCGTCGGCGTGCGCCTTGTGCACGATGCCGTCGGCGATGCCTTCACCGCGCTTGACCGCTTCCTGCACGCGCTCGCGCTCGATGGACTTGATGTCGGCGAGCTTGCTCTCGAACTCACCCTTCAACTGCTCGGAGTCGGCGAGATTCTTCTCGGCCGCCGTGTAGTCGCCCTCGATCTTCTGGCGCCGGGCGTCCAGCAGGTTGAGGATCGGCCCCCAGGCGAACTTGGCCAACACCCACACGAAGAGGATGAAGCCGACCGCCGTGGTCAGCAGATTGGTGATGTTTGGTGTCACGAAATCCATGATGGGTACCTTCCGGTCGACCTTCTCTCACGCACGCCGCCGCGGCTTGGAGGGGCGGCGAAGCCGCCCCCCGCGATCACTGCCGCGCACGCAGAAACCGGCCCAGGGTCTTCGGCCGAAGCCGTCATCAGCCCAGCTTGCCCATCAGGAGGATGGTCGCGATCAGGGCGTAGATCGTCAGAGCCTCGATGAAGGCGCAACCGATGATCATGGCCGTCTGGATCTGGCCGATGGCTTCCGGCTGCCGGCCCATGGCGTTCATGCCGCCCTCGATCGCCTTGCCCAGGCCGAGGCCCGAACCGATCGCCGCCATACCCAGCCCGAGGGGAAGAGCCAGTCCGAGAATGTTGCCGTCCATTGTTCCTCCTTAACGCGTGCGCGCGTCTTCACTTTACGCGGGTTGCCCCGCGGTGGTCCCGGATCGCCATCGATCCGGAATTCCGGGCCCGACGCCCGAAGTTCTCTTGGCTGAGGCCCGCGCCCTAGTGGGCGTGGTGGCCTTCGCCGTGCTCGTCACCGTGGTGCCCGTGGGGCAGCCACAGCGCGATGTAGACCGTCGCCAGCAGCGTGAACACCAGCGCCTGGATGGTGCACGACAGCAGGCCCAGGAAATAGAACGGGAACTGCAGCGGCAGTCCCGGCACCCACGGGTTCTGCCCGCTGAGCGAGAAGCTGATGCCCGCGCCCAGCAGCACCATCGTGGCCACGAGCGTGTCCTCGCCGAAGATGTTGCCGAACAGACGCAGCGACAGCGAGACGGGCTTGATCAGCTCGCCCAGCAGGTGCAGCGGGAACAGCAGCAGCGAGAAGCCCCAGTCCATCTTCGTCTTCGGCGAGCCCGCCATGTGGTGCAGGTACCCGCCGATGCCGTTCTCCTTCAGCGCGATGCCCTGGACGTACAGGAACGTCATCATGCCCAGCGCGAAGGTGGTGTTGGCGAAGCTGCTGGTCGACGAGTGACCCAGCGGGATCAGGCCGAACAGGTTGTTGCAGAGGATGAACACGAACATCGAACCGAGGAACGGCGTGTAGCGCCGCGCGGTGCTCCCAATGATCGTCGCGAACAGCGAATACAGCCCGCCGAAGATCAGCTCGGCGGCCATCTGCGCGCGGCCCGGGTGGCGCGCATTCAGCTTGCCCGACAGCGAGATGAAAAAAGCGGCGATGATCGCCGCCATGAACAACGAGAAGATGGGATCCTTCAGCGCGTCGAGCTTCTCGCCCACCGGCTGCGGCACCCACTTCGAGATGAACGTGATGGCACTCGGCAGGTGCGGCATGCCGCCGCCGTGACCGCCGCCGTGCGCGGCCGCGTCGCCGTGCGTGGCGTCGGCGCCGTGCGCGTCGGTCGTGCCGTGGGCCGCATCGACGGCGTGGCCGTCGGTGGCCGGATGTTCGGTGGCCGCGTGCCCGGACTCAGCCGGCTCGCCGTGGGCATGGTCGGTGGCGGGCGCCTCGGCCGGCGACGCCTGGTGCGCCTCGGCGGGGGCCGCCTCGTGCTGCTCCGTGGCCGTGGCCGTGGCCGGCGCCGAATGGCCGTGTTCATCCGCGGCGAGGGCGTACCCGGGCGCCAGCAGGGCCGCTCCGAGCAGGAGGGCCAGGAGGGCGACGCGTTCAACTTTCAGTCGGTGCATCGTTTTCCCGTCGGGAGGACAGTCGGATCTCGGCGGAGCGGGCCTGTGCCCCGAGGACCACCAGGACGACCATCATTAAAGTGAACCCCACGGCGTGGCTCAGTGCTGGAAGCGGACGGGAAAATAGCACCCATACCGCGACGCCGTAAACTGCGATTTTTGCGGCACCCCAGAGGGCGATCGCAAACCCGTTGCGGGCCTTACCCGGCGGCAGCACCGCTGCGCGCAGCAGGCGCTCGAGCACCAGCAGGCCGGCAGCGGCCCACAGGGCTGTAAGGAAAATTCCGAGGGCAAATGCGAACGAAATCGCAAAAAATGCGACGACAGAGACAACCAGCGCGACTAAAATAGTCCACAAACGGACGTGGGCAAGCAGCTTTTCGTTCAACGCCCCACTCCGAACGCAAACGCGGCCGCCACAGCTACGCCAACCACGATCCGGTACCAGGCGAACGGCACGAAACTCCGCCGCGCCACGAACGCCAGCAACCCCTTGATGACCAGCAACGCCGACACGAACGCCACCAGGAACCCGATCGCGAACACCGGCAGGTCGCCCGCACCGAGCTGGTCGCGCACACCATATAACTTCAGGGCCGAGGCCCCGAGCATGGCCGGCACCGCCAGGAAGAACGAGAACTCGGTCGCTGCCGTCCGCGACAGCCCCAGCACCAGCCCGCCCATGATCGTCGCCCCCGACCGCGACACCCCCGGCCACAGGATCGACAACACCTGGATGAGCCCCACCCCCAGCGCCAGCTTCAGGGGGATGTCATCCAGGCTCGCCACCTTCACGGTGTGCTTCCGCTTCTCGATGATGAGGATGGCGATACCGCCGACCACCAGCGCCAGGGCCACCGGCAGCGGCTTGAACAGGCGCGCCTCGATCCAGTCGTCGGTCGGCAGCCCGATCACCACCGCCGGAATGGTGGCGATCACGAGGTTCAGCACCAGCTGCCGCGCCTTGCCGGGCTTCCAGAAGTTGAGCAGCAGGTCGAGGAACTTGCGCCAGTACAGCCAGACCACCGCCAGGATGGCCCCCAGCTGGATGAAGATGAGGAACGCATTGGCCGTGGGCCCCGTGAAATTCAGGAGGCTCTGCGTGAGGATCAGGTGCCCGGTCGACGAAACCGGGATGAACTCGGTCGCGCCTTCGACCAGCCCGAGGATCGCCGCTTTCAGCCACAAAAGGAGGTCCATGCCATCTCCGGGGATGCGGGGTGCGCTCGGGGATCGATTCTCCCGGCTCGGGACCGCCCAAGACTAGGGCCGATGGCGCGTTGAAGCAACCGTGGGGGTTGGGCGGGGCTCTCTATCTTGCATCGTACGGCAGTTGCAGGGTACCATCAGCAGCGGCACTGCCTGGGCTGGCGCCAGGAACGATTCCCGAACGCATGCGCAAAAGATGTATCCGATGGCCATCTCCGTGCTTTCCAGGAACCTGCATCGATTCAACGTGTGTCTCACCCTGGTCGTGGGCTGTGCCGCACTGGCGGCGCCGGGCGCGGCGCGGGCCGAGATGGCGGTGAACGTGTTCGGGTTCTCGCACCATCTGAATGCGTATGAGGGTTCGGGATTGCGCGAGTTCAATCCCGGGGCCGGCCTGCAGTGGACATTCGCCCAGACGAAGCGCGGCGCCCTGAACGGGAACCTGGGCGTGTACCAGGACTCGTACGGGCATGCGAACTGGCACTTGTCGCTGGGTGCCCGGGTGCGGCTGATCGGCGGCGTGTGGGTGGGCGCGCAGATGATCGACGCCGTGTCGCCGTCGCTCAACGACGGCTACCCGGTGCTGACGCCGTACCCGCTGGTGACGGTGAGGCTGCACGCCGTCGACGTGAACATGGCCTACATCCCGGAAGTGGGCTCCTTCAACGGGCTCTCGACGCTGGCGACCTTCGTCACGGTGTACCCCTGGGGCAGCGACGACCCTGGATCCGACGAAGACCAGGCCGCGCAGGACGACTCCTGGCAGGCGCTGGAGTTCACCGTCAATGGCCTCGACGGCATCAGCGGACTGAACGTCAACGGGTTCATGTGGCGTCACATGTTCAACGACGGCCACGGACTGCGCCTGGGCACGAGGCTGAGCGGCGATCTCCGCAAGGACACCTACAATGACCTCGAATCCGAGCCCAGGGGCACCTACGATGCCACGCTGCTGCTGCAGTACCTGCGTCGTCATGAACCGCGCGGCCACGTGCGTCCCTACTGGGCAACCGGCCTGCAGACTGATTTCCGGGCCGGATATGGTTCATCCGGCCTGGACTTCGAATGGCGCACCAACGTGGGCGTCGAATACACGCTCAGCCGCAATGCGGCACTGGCATTGGAGTCCGGACTCGGCGTCGTCTACCATCGGTTTGCCTACAACGAGGGTTTCCCGGATGAATATCGCGAATGGTACCTCACCCAGCCGAGCGTACGCATGATGCTCGTTGCGCGCCGCGGCGACGATGATGCCGCCGCCACGACCGGGACTGCCGGCAGGAGCGGCGTCGGGTCGGCGCTCCTCGTCATGATTGGGCCCAATTTCAGGGTGCAACCACTGGAAGGCAGCGCGATTGCCTGGCGCCGCCTCGACGATACCGGGCGCGGTTGGCGCTGGCTTCTCCAGCCGAATCTTCGTACGAGCGACAGGGATGAGGATGGCAGAACAGAATTCGACCTGATGGTACGCGCCGAGCGTATCCGGCGCCGCGTCGGTGACGACGGCGTGGCGGACTACTGGGGGCTCGGCCCTTTGGTCAGGTACAAGTACTACGAGTACTGGCAGGAATACGACGACGACGTCGAAACCAACCTCAATCGTTCCCTCGCGATCGGCGTCAGCGCCGTGGTCGGGGCCGAGTTCCGCATTGTCGGCGATATCCACGTGTTGGCCGAATATTCCGCCAGCCTCAGGTGGATGCGCGAACTGTCGGGCGCGACCGCGCGCCGCACAAGCTGGCGGCTTGCGAACGACGATGTCCGCCTGGGACTCGCCGTCGGTTTCGGGAACTGACAAACGAAAGGTCCACGCAATGCGCAACACAACCTCAATCGCCGCCGCACTGCGCAGGAGTGCCAGGGCCCTTGCCGTGATCACGGCTGTCACGCTCACGACGAGCCTCGTCACTTCGCTGACGCTGGGCTTCGCGCTGGCCGCCGCCCAGCCGGCGCGGGCGGCCGAGACCGCCGCCGCGGAAGCTCCCGCGACCGCGCTGCTCATCATCGACATCCAGGACTTCTACTATCCCGGCGGCGCGCTGCCGCTGAGCGCGCCCGAAGCGGCCGGCGCCAACGCGGCGCGCCTGCTCGAGAAAGCACGCGCGGCGGGCAAGGCAGTCATCCACGTGGGCCACAACGCGAAGGCCGGGCGCGGCTTCCACGCCGACGTGATGCCGCGCGAGGGCGAGAAGATCGTCATGAAGGACGAGGTCAACGCGTTCCTGAACACCGGCCTGCAGGCGATGCTGCAGGAGGCCGGCATCAAGCGGCTGGTGCTGTGCGGCATGCAGACGCACATGTGCGTCGAGGCGGCCACGCGTGCGGCGAGCGATCTTGGCTACGAGGTGCTCGTCGTCGGCGACGCCTGCGCCACGCGCGACCTGAAGTCCGGCGACACGACGGTGCCGGCAGCGCACGTGCACGCTGCCACGCTCGCGACGCTGGACCGCACGTATGCCAAGGTTGTGACGGTGGATGAGGCGCTGGCCGCGCTGGAATAGCGCGCTGGCGCGGCGCAAGTCACGGGATCGTGAGAGTTGCGCCGGCGCAATTCACGACGGCTGCCCGCAGTACATTTGAAGGGAATGGATGCATGACCGATTTCCTGAAAGGTGAAGTCGTCCTGGCGATGCCGGTCCTGGCGACCGCGGTGATCACGTTCCTCGTGGAGATCATCGCGCACCGGTTCACCGTGATCCCGCGGTCGGCCAACCGCGGCTTCTTCCTGCTGATCCTGCCGGTCGTCGTCAGCCTGTTCGGCCTGAAGATGCCGCCGGCGATGAGCGTCGTCAGCACCGTGGCCGGCCTCGGCTGGATTCTCTGGTGCCAGCGGCGGTCGCGGTATGCGGCCGCCGCTGACAACGCGGTGCCGGTGGAAGAGGCGTGATCGCGACCAACGAAGGAAGCTGGCTCATGCGCACATCATCGATCGCAGCAGTGGCGATCCTGCTTGTCGCCGCGACGGCGGCCGCACTTGCGCCGGCGCAAGTCCCCGCCCCTGCAAACGGTTTCACCGCCGTCACGCTCAACCTCTGGCACGACCAGCAGAACTGGCCGGCGCGGAGCACCGTCATCGTCGACACGCTGCGCGCGTTGGCGCCCGACGTCATCTTCCTGCAGGAAGTGCTCGAGAAGGAAGGGCTGCCCAACCAGGCGCAGCAACTGGCGGACAGCCTGGGTTGCGTGTTCGTGTTCACGTCGGTGGACCCGGTGGGCGGGGCCAAGCGCTACGGCAATGCGATCCTCACGCGGCTGCCGATCGTGGCGCAGCACGAGGTGAAGCTGCCACCGCTCGACGACTACCGCGTGGCGGCGCACGCGCGCGGCTCGCGCTGCCGGACGGGCGGTCACTTGAGACCTATGTCACGCACCTGCACCACACGGGAGAGGGTGCGGAGATCCGCGCCGAGCAGATTGCCGGATTGATGGCGTTCGTCGATGCGACGCGTGCTGACGGCCCCTGACGCTGCGCTTCTCATCGGCGGCGACTTCAACGCCGAACCCGACCGGCTCGAACTGGCGCCCATGTTCGAGCGCTTCACCGACGTGCTGGCGACCGTGCACCCGGGCCTGGTGCTGCCCGCCGCCGCGACGTTCGGCCCGGCCACGGGCACGACGCCGCGGCGCATCGACTACCTGTTCTGCAACGGTGAGCAGCTGGTGCCGACCGCGGCGCGCGTGGTGCTGGGCGCGCCGTCGCCGGCCGGCGTGTGGGGATCGGACCATTGCGGGGTGTGGGCGCGGTTCGGGGCGCTGAAGCGGCGATAGGGCGAGCGACGGGCCGCCCACTTGCGCCGGCGCAAGTCGCGAGACGAGGCAGGCGGCGGCGCAACGATCACTTCGTCGTGAGAGTTGCGCCGGCGCAAGTCGCGGGCTTCACAAGTCCCGGGCTTCACGACCCGCGTCGCGCCGCCTCGATGGCGGCGACATCGATCTTCGTCATCCCCATCATCGCCTCGAACACGCGCCCGGCCACGGCGGCATCGGGATCGGTGACGCCTTGCGTCAGGGCGATCGGCGTGATCTGCCACGACACCCCCCACTTGTCCTTGCACCAGCCGCAGGCGCTCTCCTGGCCGTCGTTGCCGATGATCGCGTTCCAGTAGCGATCGGTCTCGGCCTGGTCGACGGTGGCGACCTGAAACGAGAACGCTTCGCTGTGCTGGAACGCGGGTCCGCCGTTGAGCCCGAGGCAGGGAATGCCCATCACCGTGAACTCGACGGTCAGCACGTCGCCCTGCTTGCCCGACGGATAGTCGCCCGGTGCGCGCATCACCGCGCCCACGGACGAGTCGGGGAAGGTCCTGGCGTAGAACCGTGCGGCTTCCTCGGCGTCGCCGTCGTACCAGAGGCAGATCCTGTTCTTTGCGGAGTTCACCATCTCGCTTCTCCGTATGGTCGTGAGCGGCCCGTCGCTGCGGCGTGGCCGGACGGCGGGGCTCGGTCGGCTGGTGGCCTGGGGGACGGGACATGCCGTATCACGCGGGGTGTACGGATGCCGTGTGCCTAACAAATCGTTGAAGCGGGGGAATGGCCACATCGGGCAGGCGCGAAGCGGCACCTATCCAAATAGTGCCACAAGCTGTGGCACTTTTGCCGCGCCCAGCCAGGTGGACGCTAGCTCCATAATTAGCATGAGGATACGCGCTGCATCCGCCGAATTACCTTTTCGGCTTCCATTCGAGATTCAGCCGACGCTCGTTCGCCGCACAGTCGCGCAGGTAGAGGTTGATAAGGGTCTGGTACGGGATACCGATTTCCTCGGCAAGTGCCTTGAACCAGGTGACGGTGACCTCATCCAGCCGGATGGTGACCTGGGTCTTCTTGAGTCGGGCGGCGTAGGGGTTCTTGCTGCCCTTCGAGAAATCGTAGGTCTTGCGCATATCAGTTGGCTCCATGCTGGCCCGGTTCGCAATCCTGTCTGATAACATTGTAAATACTTTGTATGTGCACTTCAAGTCGGGCTTGGCCGGCACGGAGCGAAGTGGGGATGTTGCGTTGAAGCGCGACCAGCCCACTTGCGCCGGCGCAACAATCGCCAAATCGTGAAACTTGCGCCGGCGCAAGTGACTCCATATCAAAAGAGATTCCACGGGGCCAAGTCCCGGGCGCGCGTTAAGCCCTCACCCCTCCTCCACCCTCATCTCCGCCAAGAACGCCTCCCCATACCTCTCCAGCTTGGCCTGCCCCACCCCGTTGATGCCGAGCAACGCCGCCTCCGAAGTCGGCCGCCGGCGCGCCATTTCGGCCAGCGTCTTGTCATGGAAGATGACATACGGCGGCACGCCCGCTTCCGACGCCAGGCGCTTGCGGAGCGTGCGCAGGCGCTCGAAAAGCAGGGTGGTGGCGGCATCCGGCTCCACCGCGTCGTCGAAATCGGCCGCCAGGGCCAGTTCGGCGCGGCGGGCTTTGCGGGCGGCGCCGCGACCTGCGCCGGCAGTCGCGCGTTGCAACACATCGCGCCGCAGGTGCAGCGGCTGCTCGCCCCGCAGCACCGGGCCCGCCGCCGACGTCAGGCGCAGGCCGCCGTAGCCCTCGGGGTCGAGCGCCAGGTAGCCGCCGGCCACCAGCTGGCGGATGACGCTGCGCCAGCCGAAGGCGTCCAGTTCGTTGCCGATGCCGTAGGTCGACAGCTTGTCGTGGCCCAGGCGCAGCACGCGTTCGGCGGCGCCGCCGCGCAGCACCTCGATGATGTGTTGCGCGCCGAAGCGCTGGCCGGTGCGGGCGACGCACGACAGAGCCTTCTGTGCGACGACGGTGGCGTCGAACGTCTCGGGCGGCCACAGGCAGGTGTCGCAGTTGCCGCACGGCTCGGGCATCACTTCGCCGAAGTGGGCCAGCAGGCGCTGGCGGCGGCAGGCTGTGACTTCGCAGTAGCCGAGCATCGCGTCGAGTTGTTGCGAGGCGCGGCGGCGATGCATCTCGTCACCTTCGCCGTCGTCGACCAGCTTGCGCAGCATCACCACGTCCTGCAGGCCGTAGCAGAGCCAGGCGTTGGCCGGCAGTCCGTCGCGGCCGGCGCGACCGGTCTCCTGGTAGTAGCCCTCCACGCTCTTGGGCAGGTCGAGGTGCGCGACGAAGCGCACGTCGGGCTTGTCGATGCCCATGCCGAACGCGATGGTCGCGCAGACGACCAGGCCGTCCTCGTTGAGGAAGCGCTCCTGATGGCGACGGCGCACCGCGGCGTCGAGCCCGGCGTGGTACGGCACGGCGGGGATGCCGTTCTGAACCAGGAACGCGGCCGTCTCCTCCGTCTTCTTGCGGGCCAGGCAGTATACGATGCCGGCGTCGCCGGCGTGCTCGTCGCGCAGGAACTTGAGCAGTTGCTTGCGCGGCTCGTCCTTCGGCACCACGCGATAGCGGATGTTGGGGCGATCGAAACCGCCCACATACACGCGGCCGCCTTCCAGCCGCAGGTTGGTGAGAATCTCGGCGCGCGTGCGCTCGTCGGCCGTGGCGGTGCAGGCCAGGCGCGGCACGCCCGGGTAGCGCTCGGCCAGGACCGACAACTGCAGGTACTCGGGACGGAAGTCGTGTCCCCACTGGGAGACGCAGTGCGCCTCGTCGATCGCGAACAGCGCGATGGCGGCCTTGTCGAGCAGTTCGAGGGTGCGCGGCTGCAGCAGCCGCTCGGGGGCGATGTAGAGCAGTTCGATGTCGCCGCCCAGCAGCCGGCGCTCGACGTCCGCGGCTTCCCTCATCGACAATGTCGAGTTGAGGAATGCGGCCTTCAGGCCCAGTTGCGTCACGGCGCCGACCTGGTCCTGCATCAGCGCGATCAGGGGCGAGACGATGATGCCGGTGCCCTCGCGCAGCAGCGACGGGATCTGGTAGCACACCGACTTGCCGCCGCCGGTGGGCATGAGCAGCAGGGCGTCGCCGCCCGCTGTCAGGTGGTCGATGACCGCGGCCTGGTGGCCGCGGAAGGCGGGGTAACCGTAGGTGGTGTTGAGGATGCCGAGCGCTGTGTGTTGCATCCCGGCAGGCTAGCCAGAAGCGGGCCCCGGGGCAAGGGCGGTGAATGCGCGCACGCCACCAACGCCGCCACGGGGCCCCGCCAGGCGCTACGGCCGCTCCAGCGTGTACCTCAACTCGTAGCGATGGCCATCCTCGGCGAAGATGATGTCCAGTTCGCCGGCCAGTCCTGCCAGTTCGTCGGTCCCCGAGTCCGGCACCACGGTCACTTGCAGGCGGGTGGGCGTACCGCGCGTCATGAGCCCCTCGTGCTGCAGCACGAAGCTGCCGCGGCGCCCGTCGAGGGTGCCGGTGACCTGCTCCAGCGCCACGTACCCCGCCGATCCCTCGGTCGCCGACTGGAAGGCCATCATCTGGCCGCGGCTGACGGCCGTGAGCGCGCCGTGGTACTGTTTGTCGAGCAGCAGGCGGCCGAACGGGCCGGCGGCTTCGCCGTCGGCGGGTTGGGGAATCATCTTCACGTCGAAGGCGCCGGTGGCGGTCATGGTCGTCTCCAGGGTTGCGGTCGATTGGGAGGTGGCGGCGTCAAGTTGTGTCGCAGGCGCCGCGGCGGCAACCGGAGCCTGGGCGACGAGCAGCATCAACAGGAGCATCAGGAACATGGTCATCCTCCGGTTCGAATTCTCGTGGGGGTGAAACTCCCTGCGCGAGGTGAATCAGAACCCGAAGCCGACGCCGATGCGCGCGCCTTCCACCGGCGCGGCGGTTGTGCCGTCATCAGCGAGCTCATGCAGATGCGGCACCAGCCATCCCGCCGTGGCGCCGATCGCCGCGCCCGCCAGGATGTCGGTCGGGAAGTGGTACCCCGCCTCGTAACGCAGCCAGCCCACGGTGGCCGCCGCGCCCAGGCATCCCGCCCAGACCCAGCCCTCACCGCGCGGCTGCAGCTTCCCGTGCACCGTGGCAAGGAAGACCATCGCCGCGAACGACTGCGCCGTGTGGCCCGAAGGAAACGAGCGCCGCGCCATGCCCGACAGGCGCAGCGCCGGGTCGATGCGCGCGTCGTCGTTGTACGTGAACGGCCGCGGCCGCGCGACAGCGTGCTTGAGCAGCGCCGTGGCGCCGCCCGAGAGGAGCATCGTCTCGGCATACATGAGCGCCACGCGGCCGCCGCGCTCGCGACCGGGACCGACCGCAGCAACGGCGAGCGGCGCGATGGTGAGTGTCGTCACGAGGCGATCGCTGGCCTTCGCCGCGCCGGGCGACCAGCGGCGGGTGGCGGCGCGGTCGATCGACGGCAACGCTGCGACATCGAGCGCGGCCAGCTCCGCCGGCGTGAGCGGCGTGTTGTCGTGCGCGAGGATCAGGCTGGTGAGCAGGAGGCTGGTGCCGGTGGCGGCGAGCGCGGCCTCGCGGCCGGTGCGCAGGTTGTAGGGGAACGGCGAGGCGGCGTGCGCGGTGGCGGGCGGGAGCGCCAGCAGTGCGGCCAATGTGAGGATGGTTGCGGCGCCACGCACGTTCATCAAGCCTTCGCGTTCAGGGCCGCCGCCGCGCACGAGCGTCTTCAGCGCGGCCTCGTTCACCTTGTCGCCTTCACGATAGTCGATCGCGCGCCGCGTGTTGCCTTCGAGGCTGGAATTGAAGAGGCCCTTCGGGTCCTTCAGCGCCGCACCCTTGGCGAAGGTCAGCTTCACGGTGCTCTTGTAGGCCTCACCCGTGCAGATGATGCCGTCGCGCGACCACACCGGCACGCGCCACTTCCACTCCTAGACGATGGCGGGGTCGGCCGCGCGGATCACGGCGCGCAGGCGGGCGAGCAGATCGCCGCGCCAGTCACCCAGTTCCTCGATGCGCTCGTCGATCAACTGCGAAGCCGGGGCGGCCGATTCGGGGGTCTGCTTCTTCATGCTCGCTCTCCCTCTGTCTTATGAAAGCGACACGGTAATCGACCTGACGGCGAATGGCAGCGTAAACCTTGCCACAACTTGGGCTTAAGAGCGCCGAGGCCGCGCGCGGCCAAAATGTCATTCACCATTGACAAAAAGTGCGCTATAGCGTACATTCAACCCCATGAAACTCACCAACCACCTGAAACAGCACCGCGCCCGCCTCGATTTGACCCAGGAAGACCTGGCCGCCGCCGTCGGTGTGCGCCGCCAGACCATCCTGGCCATCGAGAAGGGCAAGTACGTGCCCTCGGCCCTGCTCGCGTTCACGCTGGCCGACGCCCTGGGCATGCCCGTCACCGACCTGTTCGAGCTCGTCGAGGGAGGGGATGACGATGATGACGCGTGAGACCCCCAGGCGCTTGCCGTCGATCGACGCGATCGCGTTCGGCATCGGCGTGGTGGCCCTGGCCGGCACCTGGCTCTATCCGCGCCTCGAGGTCGCGTTCGCCCTGGCGGTGTTCCTGCCGTCGGTGCTGCGCGAGATCGGCTGGTTGAAGGATGCGGATGAATGGACGATGGGCGTGACGCGTCGCGCCGGGTTTCATGCGTTGTTGGCGGTGGCTGTCCTGCTCTTCGCCGGGCGCCTCGGGCCGAACGTGAGTGCGGCCTTCAGTGGCGAGACGCCACGCAAGCTGTTGGTCGAGGTCTTCGCCGTCAGCTATCTGCTCCAATACTGGGGCGCTCGCGCCGGCACGTTCCGGCTGCTGCTGGGTGCATCGGTGCTCACTGCCGCGTCGATTTCGATCGTCCTGACGGGATCCTTTGCCGAGAGGACGACAGCGGCTGCGGGATTCGTTCTACTGGCGGCCGCAGGTCTCGCGGGGCTCGCTTTTCTTGCGCGACGTGCGCCGCGCGTCACCGGCTGGCTCCTGCTGGCCCTCTGTGCCCTGCCATTGGCGATGGTGATCTCGCAGCACGGCGAATCGCGATTGATGTGGACACCGATGGTGGCGTTCCTGCATGCGGCGGTGGTGCTGGGGATCAGCGGGGGGATGTTGGTGCGGGGGCGGGAATAGTCGCACTCCGTGAATCAGCACCTGATTGATGCCATTGGGGATTTTGTGCAGTCCTATGACTTGCGCCGGCGCAAGAATCACGGTGGCTTGAAGACTTGCGCCGGCGCAACTGCCGCCGTCAATCGGTCTATCCACTTCGGCCCAACGCGTCCCGCGCTGGCGACACAATCCACCCCCGGCCCATGGCGGCCGCCAGACCGAAGCTCCACTCCCGCGGCGTCCACAGCGCGGTTTCCGGCAGTTGCGAGCGGGCTGGCACCCGGCGTGCCCACGGGTTCCCTGCGCTCAAGCGGGCAGTCTCCCGCCATGCGCGCAGCAAATGGAGCTCCCGATGCACAACCACAGACGAACGCCGCAGACCGGGAAGAGCCCGCCCCAGTCCCAACCGGCCTACCCGTTGGACCACGCCGCCATCGACGGCGCTGTGTACTGGACCGCCAGAATCCGCCTGCCAGGCCGAGAGCCGTGCGACTACCCGATCGCAGCAACGTGCAAGCGGCGCCTCGAAAGAGCCCTGGGTGACCGCGGCTTCGAGAACTTCTTCTGTTTCGATTCGCGCTACCAGATCGTCTGCGTCCGCCTGGCGGCCGTGCAGTCCATCCATCTGCTGTGGGACAGCGCTGTCGACGGGGCCCGTTTCGAGAACCAGGATGATCTCGAGGAACGTCCCGAAGGCCGCGGCGCGTTGCGGGTCCATTTCACCTCTGACCGCGCCGTGGTGGAATTTGTCGTCGATGCGGACGACCCGGGGGAAATCGAAGACGGCGATCCCGATTGCCGTCCGCTGGCCTCCTTCGCCGGGGAACTTGAGGTCTGGACGCCAGGCTGCGGCATGGTCTCGTTCACCGATGACAATGGCGGGGAAGATGTCCATCTCAACCCCGCACGCGTGGCGATCGTCGAGATTCCCCTGGCGGCCGTCGGCAGCCCGCGACACGCCGGGCACGCGCGCGACTTGACCGGTGGTCAGTCGCGCGCGGAATCGTGAATCAGCCCTCGCGACTCATCCGTTCGCGATGGGCGGGCTTGGGATGCGATGCCGGCTTATCGTTAATGCGGCTTGCGATGGATTTCACGCGGTTCTGTGAGTTGCGCCGGCGCAACAATCACGGGGGCGGGAGAAGTTGCGCCAGCGCAAGTGGCACCCGCCACTGCCCTAAGCCCCACCCTTCGTCGGCATCGCGAGCCCCATGACATGGCCCTGATCGAAGTACCACTCGACCCTGAACGCTCCGCCCGCATCCCCCGCCAGCGGCATCTCCACCACGATCGAGTCGGCGAGGTCGCGCCCGCCGGTCGACAGCGCCGCGGCGATTTCGGCGGGCGCCTCGCCTTCAACGCGGGCGAACCATCGCGTCCTGAACGACGTCGACGCCGAGCAGTACTTCACCCGCCAGACTGCGGACTGGGACGCGTCGATGACCGAGCGATCTGCCTGTCGCTCGCAGACGACCAGCATGACCGGGGCATGGTGCTTCTCCACCAGGCGGCGTGCTGTCGCTTCGAATGAGGCCTGGTACTTCAGCGCCAGCGCCTTGACCGTCGCGGCCGATACCGGCAGGGCCTGCGCCTCCACCGTGAAATAATGGCCCTTGAACAGCAGGTCGGCGGCGAAAAGGTTGGCCTGCACTTCGAAGTCGAGGCGCGCCCGGTGGCTGAGTCCTTCGGCATCGCAGAGGTAGAGCGCGTGGCGATGATCCTGCAGCACGTAATGGGCAATCTCGTGCAGGGTGCTGAAGCGCACCCACTGCGGGTCGAGCGCGGCATCGACGGCGACCAGGTGGTCGGGAGACGACAGCAGCGCGCGCGCGGTGCGGGCGTCGTCGGGAAGGACGTCGCGAAGCGCCGTCGCGAAATCCACCGGCAGGAAATCCAGGCCCAGGAACGATAGCAGGCGGGCCGGGTCGATGGCGCCCGGCTGGTCCTGCGCAGTGGCGTGCAGCAGGCGCACCATCAATTCGTGCGGCGCGATCCCGGGTGCACCGCGCAACATTCTCGCGGTCACTGGTCCTTCCCCTTCGATGCCAGGATGCGCAGGCGCAGGCGCAACTCGTCGGCCAGCGCCACGTCGAGTTCGGCCCCGTGCGCCGCCAGCGCCAGTTCGCTGCACCCTTCCTGGTTACCGAGGTCGGCCAGATAGGCATCGATCACGGCCTGACGCTGCGGGTCGCGCTGTACCGACAGCTGGGCGAACGCTTCGGGCACGCGGTCGGCCAGGCGGATGAGGTTGTCGCTCGACAGGTTCTGCAACGAACGGCCCGCCTCCCACCGGCAATACGTCTTCTCGCCGACGCCCACGAAAATCGCCATCTCGGTCTGCGTCAGCCCCGCGCGCTCGCGCACGGCGCGAATCTCATCAGGTCGCAGGTAACCCAGCCGTTCGATGCGCTGCGCTTCGAGCTCGGCGAGCAACGCGGCGGGGAGGATCTCCTCGTTGCACGCGGCGCACGCCTCCCACTTGGCGTTGGCCACGGTGAACGGCCCGCCAGGGATGTTGGGCGGCGGGTACATCTTGTACTGGCCCTCGTGGTGGATGAGGGCTGGCGCGCCGCACAGGGGGCATTGGGGCTCGGTCATGACGGGCTGCCTCTCGATGGGCTGTGGGGATCGTCGGGGTGGGCCGACACCACCAGCAGCAACTGCTGCACGAGCGGGTTCCCCCTGACGAGGAACTTGCAATAGAACTTCCGCCCCACCAGCTCGGGCCAGATCTCGAAAGCGGGTTGGCCGTCATCCTGGCCGTGCATCAGGGTCCGCTTCACCGGTCGATCCTCGACGATCCAATGCCACAGGGCGTCGCAGGCGTCGGCCACCGTCAGGCCATGAGCCATCAGGTCGTAGAGAGCCCTTTGGGTCGCAGTCGCCCGGCTCGGGTCGGCCGCGAGGGCGCGCAGTAATCGTCGTTCCTGGTCGGACGCCTGGGCCTGGGGCACGAGGAACCTGCCGGTGATTGGTTCGGCGACCAGGGAGGGTCGTTTAGTACTATATGATACCCAATATGGGCGCACCAGACAACATCATTGGACCAAAACATGCGCCGCACGGACTCTGATTCGTATATAGTTTGTCGTTTGGTCACTTGCGCCGGCGCAAGAATCACGGCCGCGGGAGAAGTTGCGCCGGCGCTGACGGGCCACCCCCGCCTGCCCGCCAACGCCCCTCACTCCCGGTCGAGCCCCTCCCCACAAGCCACCCTGAACCGCTCCGTCACATGGTCCGCCGCATGCCAGAGCGCGGAGCCCTCGGACAACAACGTGCAGACCAGGGTGTTCAGTGAGACACCTTCGCGCTCGGCCTGCATGGCGAGCCGCGCGTGCAACGTGCGCGGCAGGCGCACGCGGAACTGCCCGCTGTGCGCCATGTGGCCTGAAGGTATGGGCGGCGTGGCGCCGGATGCGGCCATGTCCTCGAGGACCAGTCCGATGGCGACCTTCAGTCCGCTCACGGCTTCTTCTTCCGTGTCGCCAAGGGCCATGAGGTGAGCCAGCTCCGGGCAAGTGGCCACGTATTGGTTGTCCTCGGCGCTCCAGGCGATGTACTGGCTGTAGCCGGGCATGGGGGTCTCCTTATCAGTCGTCGAGCCAGCCCTGGGAGTGGGCGTAGTCGAGCAGTTGTCTTACTTGCGCGATCTTCGCCATGCCGCCGGACTCCTGGAAGTTGAAGTACGGATGGCCCGGCCGCTTGAAGATGCGATGGCTGCCGCGCTGCCGGACCTGATGGAAGCCGAACAGTCCTGCCAGCCGCTCCAGCTCTCCAAACGTGAGTGAGCCAGGGTGCCTGCAGGCTCGTTCAATGAGCTTGTCTGCGCGCGACATCATCGCTCCAAAGGATATGGTACCAAATACGGTACCAGCAATCAATGGAATCTTGGAAATTCTCTGGAGCGGGATCGGTGCCGGCGGGCCAGACTTCGTTAACTCATTATATAACAGCGAATTTAGTTGCACGGGCAGCGGTGACTCTCGGGCGCGGTGTCCATGGGGGATCAATGCGGCGTGGTGATGGGTCCCTGGGTATTCACACCTTGAACTCGAAGAGGCAGCTGCCGTACAGTTAGAGATCGCTACGGGAGGCAGGACCGATGCTGGAAAAGAAGACTGACACCCCGGAGTCCGCCGCATTCTGGGCCCGCGTCGAGCGCGTCAAAGCCGGCATCAATGAATGGCCGGAATGGAGACGACGGCTCATGGAGATCGATCCTCCCTTGGGGCGGTCTGAAACGATGACGACACGCTGCGCGACACGAGGAGCGGCGGTTCGAAATAGCGCGATTGGTTTCTCCGCCGGGCGCCATCACTTGCGCCGGCGCAAGTGCCCTGCATACAGTACGCAGGCATCGATATCCGCAGTGAAGTTCGTCACTCCCCGTATCCCAGATCCAGATCCTGCGCCTGTCCCGCCAGCTCCCCCAACGCCTCCACGCGCGTGGCCTCGTGCGCACGCTTGTAGGCCATGAGGTCGCGGAACAGAACGCGGCGATGCGTGCCGACCTTGCGGTGGGCCAGGCGGCCCGACTCCAGTTCCTTGACCAGGAACGGGCGGGAAACGCCGAGAAGGTCGGCGGCCTGCTGGGTGGTGAGTTCGGCGTGGACGGGGATCAGGGTCACGGCATGTCCTTCCGCCATGGTGGCGAGCAGCTCGACCAGCAGGCGCACGGCCGCGGTGGGAAGCACCACGGGGCGGTCGAGGCCAGGCACCTGGATGGGAAGGTCAGCTTCCAGAAAGCGTGCCAGCTCACGAACCGCGTCGGCGGCGAGGCGGATCTCCGCTTCGGTGGGCTGGATGGGATCGGGTTGCGGGGAGGGCAAGGCGGGGCTCCTTGGGTATTTCGGGATGGTAAAGGAGATTCGCATTATTCGCAATATATGAAATAAACGAAACAGCTTCTCTGGTTGGCCAGGTGTGCCCGAAGGGGGGATGGGCAATGGCGACTAACCGTCTATTTCACAAACAGTAACGCTCGCGACGAATATCGATTGGCGTGCAGTATCATTTTGTAGTATCATTCAATCAAGGCGAAGCGACCCGCGGTCGATCTATCCAGGGCGGCTTATGAACAGTCACCAGCGCGGGACCTTGGCGGCCATCTTCGAATCGCCCACGAGAGCGGACATTGTGTGGGACGACATCGTCTCGCTGCTGAATGGACTTGGCGCCGAGATCACGGAGGGCCGAGGGTCGCGCGTCAGGGTGGCGCTGAACGGTCGCAAGGCCATCTTCCACCGGCCCCACCCAAAGAGGGAAACCGACAGGGGCGCCGTGAAGTCGGTCAGGGAGTTCCTCATCCAGGCGGGAGTAGCGCCATGATGGAGTACAAGGGTTACATGGCGACCGTCGAGTTCGACGCGGACGCGAACCTGCTCCACGGACGTGTGGTCAACACGCGGGACGTGATCACGTTTCAAGGCAGGTCCGTGGATGAGATCCAGCAGGCGTTCATCGATTCGGTCGAGGACTACCTCGAGTTCTGCGCAACGCGCCAGGAGGAACCCGAGCGGCCCTTCTCCGGGAAACTGCTGTTGCGAATGTCTCCGGAGCTCCATCGATCCGTCACCATCTGCGCCGCAGAATTGGGGACGAGCGTCAACAGGTGGATGGTCCTGCAACTCGAGGAATCGGTCGCCCGCAATGCATCACCGGCACCGCGCGAGCGCCGGCCACTACCACGCTACAGCTTTGAGGCCTCGTTTGGGCGCAGTGGCGGCCTGCCGCTCACGTCATCGCAGTCCCTGATTCCGCTGAGTGCGTTTTCCCGGAGATCAGACGATTCAGGACCGTCACTGACAGTCCAGACCACCGAGTACATGTCACAACATCCAAACAACGTGCTTTCGTTCGCATGCGAGGAGAACCTGAATGTCAGCTGAAGCCACAGAGAGCAGGAGCGAACCGGGCATCCGTCTCGTGGCCGGCCCGGAACTCACCATGCTCGAAGTTCGCAAAGAGGACGCGGTGCGGGAGTTTGCGTCCGACCATCAGGTCGAGTTCAAGCTCAATCTCGGGTTGAATCGCCTCGCCACGAATGTCCTAGGCGTAGAGCTGTCGGTGCAGATCACGAATCTACCGGGGGTAACGCTTGCGGTGGCCTATCGATCCGTCATCGAGATCGACAACCCGCCCGTGGACCCAGACGCCCTGGCGAGTGCACTGAAGCAGGTCGGCGGTCGTGTGGCCCCCAGCCTGATGTATCCGTTCATTCGCGAAGCGCTCGTGTCTTCGCTGCTGAGAGCCCAGCTTCCCGCGTTCGTGCCGCCCATTGTCAATTTCGCGAACGTGTTCGATCTGGCGACGTTGGCCGTGCCTGAGGCGCGCCAGGCCGGGACCTAGGCGGCTTGCTTCAGGTCGCGGGAACGCGGCATGAAGCGGGTGCTGGAGCGGCCCGTGTCTCGACCCCCTGAAACTTGCGCCGGCGCAACAATCACAACCACGCGAGCAGTTGCGCCGGCGCAAGTGCCATGTCTGCGGGCCTTATTTTTCGATGGGGCCCCGAACCCTACCCCCCCCCACAAACCTCCCTGACACACCCCCGCAACCACCCCTGCCCCCCATCCGCCTCCAACCGGGGATGCCACATCATCGCCACCGTCACCTCTTCCACCGCAAACGGCAGCGCGAACGTCACAAGCCCCTCGCGCAGGCATCCGGTGTGCCGCTCCGGCACCGTCGCCACCAGCTCGGCCCCGCGCGCCAGCGCCAAGGCCGCGCCGAACCCGCCAACCACAACGGTGATGTCGCGCTCGACACCAGCGGCAACCAGCGCCTCATCCACCGGCCCAAAGCCCGCCGATGCCCGCCGCGCCACCGACACATGCCGCGCCGCCGCGTAGCGCGCCAGCGTCACGCGACCGCGGCCAGACAACGGATGCCCCGTCCCCACCACCCCCACAAACCGATCGCGGAACAACGCCTGCGTGCGCACCTCCGGGCCGGTGGCGGGGCCGACGACGCCGATGTCGAGGTCGACGCCCGCATCGCGCAGGGCCACGTCGCCCGAGCCTGGGCCCGAGCGCGGGCGCGCCACGAAGCGCAGCCGCACGTGCGGGGCCTCGGCGGCCACGCGCGTCAATAAAGCCGCGCCGAAGTTCTCCACGAAGCCTTCGCTGGCGCGCAGGGTGAAGGTGCGGTCGAGCTGCGAGACATCGAGCAGGGCGACCGGGCGCAGCGCCGCTTCGGCGGCGTCGACGAGGGGGCCGATCTCTGAACGCAGCTGCAGCGCGCGCGGCGTGGGTACCAGGCCGCGGCCGGCGCGGACCAGGAGCGGGTCGCCGGTTTCGGTGCGCAGGCGGGCCAGGGATCGGCTCATGGCAGACGGGCTGAGGCCCAGGCGCACGGCGGCGCGGGCCACGCTGCCTTCGGAGAGCAGGGCGTCGAGGGTGAACAGGAGGTTCAGGTCGGGGCGGTTCATGCGGGGCAGCATACGCGCAACCAGACATGGCGTCAAATGCACGCATATAGTGCAACCCGTGCGTCTACCGCCACACCACCGGCAAGGCTAGCCTGTTCCCGACGGCCCCACCCCGGGCGTCGTCGGAACCGGAGGCGCTCATGGACCAGACGATGACGATCACCCGCCCAGGGCCGCACGGCCCAAGACCGCCCAGCCCCAGATCACCACCAACAAACCGGCGATGGCCGCCCTCTGCCTGGCGATGCTGCTGCCGTCGCTGGACACGAGCATCGCCAACTCGAGCCTGCCGACGCTGGCCGAGGCGTTCGGCGCCAGCTTCAAGACCGTGCAGTGGGTGGTGCTGGCGTACCTGGCCGCGGTGACGACGACGATTGTGGGCGCCGGCCGGCTGGGCGATCGCATCGGCAGGCGGCGGCTGCTGCTGGGGGGCATGGCGCTGTTCACGGCGGCGTCGGTGGCGTGCGGGGCGGCGCCGAACATTGAAGCGCTGATTGCCGCGCGCGCGGCGCAGGGACTGGGCGCCGCCGTGATGCTGGCGATGACGATGGCCCTGGCCGGCGAGGTGGCGCCCCGCGCGCGCGCCGGCACGGCGATCGGACTGCTGGGCACGATGTCGGCGACCGGCACCGCGCTGGGCCCTTCGCTGGGCGGCATGCTGGCAGCGACGGTGGGGTGGCGCGCGATCTTCCTGGTGAGCGTGCCGCTGGGTGTGGTGGCGCTGGTGATGGCGATGCGGTGGCTGCCGGCGGATGGGCCGCGGGCGGCGCGTGTGCGGGGCGGCGCGTTGGGCGTGGGTGGCGACTTCATCGAGATGCGGCGACTGCTGCGCGAGCCGGGACTGGCCGCCGGGCTGACGATGACCCTGCTGGTGGCGATGGTGATCATGGCGACGCTCGTGGTGGGACCGTTCCACCTGGCGCGCGGGCTGGGGCTGGGTACGGCGCAGGTCGGCTTCGTGATGTCGGTGGGGCCGCTGGTGGCGGCGCTGATGGGGGTGCCGGCGGGACGGTTGACGGATCGTCGCGGGGCGGCGCGCGTGACGCGGGTTGGGTTGATGGCGATGCTGGTTGGGTGCGTGGCGTTGGCGGTGTTGCCGGTGTCGTTGGGGGTGGCGGGGTATGTGGGGGCGGTGGGGTTCATCACTGCGGGGTATGCGTTGTTCCAGGCTTCCAATAATACAGCGATCATGAGTGCCGTTGATGGGGGGCGGCGCGGGGTTGTGGCGGGGATGTTGAGTTTGGCGCGGAATCTTGGGTTGATGGCGGGGGTTGGGGGATGGGGGTTGTGTTCGAGATCGGCGCGGGGACTGGGGATGTTGGGGGGGCGGGGGCGGAGGCGGTTGTTGGGGGGATGCGGGGGGTGTTTCTGGTTGGGGCCGTGATTGTGATGTTGGGAGCCGCGTTGGCCGGCGTACGGCGGCGGAGCGATGCGGCTTGAACTCGGGCCTCGGAATTCGGTACCATGGGCGGGATGGCATATTGATGAGCTGCGATGACAGCCCAGACATCTCCCCGGCCCGAAGTGCGAGAACCGGCGATGACGAAGTACCAGATTCTCTCGCGCCGCATTGGCGCGTTCGCCAAGACCAGGGATTGGGCACCGTTCCGGACGCCGAAGAACACGGCGATGACGCTGAGTGTCGAGGCCGGCGCGTTGGTGGAGAATTTCCTGTGGCTGACGCAGGAGGAATCCGTCGATATGGCGCCGGGCAAGAGGCTGGCGGTGAAGGATGAGATGGCGGATGTGTTTATCTGCCTGGTGAGGTTGGCGGATCAGATGGGGGTTGGTTTGTATGCGGCGGCGGAGAGTAAGATTGGGGATTGCGAGAGGCGGTTTCGGGGCGGGGAAAGGCGGAGCGGTGGCAGGAAAACAAGGGGAGGGCGAGGCGTGATCGTCGCCGGCGCGCCACGGGGTTGTTTGGCGCACCTCTCGCGCGCTCAGTTCCTGCGAATATGAAATTCTGCCGAAGGCCAGGATAACCAAAGAAGATGGCCCTGGGCCAACGCCTAGAAGCGGGTTGACTGAAGATGAGATGCGATCAGCGGATCCTACCTGTAAAGCGTCTTGGGGTTACCCCCACGTAGTAGATTCAGCGGGCACCGCGCCAGCAACTGGATTTCGATGTTGTCAATGTAGCCCCTGGCGTGTTCCAAGTGCCGATACCAGCGATACCGGTGGCATAGTCACCGTCGAATGCGGTGAGCATCCAATCAGGCTCAACGGTTGCCCTTCGCATAGACTTTTGCGCGAACAGTGCAGCGCCTACGCGCCCAAACTTGACCACATATGTGGTTCAATGTTCATTCAAACTGAAGCGCCGAACGCAATCGCAAAGTGTCCCCGCTGACGTGGAATTGTACTTAGTGATCTTGAGTTCTGAATTCCAGCCAAGATCAATACCGTAACCCCGAAACCCACTGGCCCTCATTGTTCATGCCGGCGATCGATGCGGGATCGGTGCATGCCTTGACATAAATCTGAGGTCCGTTGCTGCTGGCTTCGGTGGGGGTATACTCAAGTGTTACCGTGCAGTCCGCCCAGTCCTGAGAACCTATCCACGCGTGATTGTCGCATGCAGCAAGCCCGCAGTAGTTGGCCTGACGCAATACCTCGCCCTCACACGCCCATCCACCATGCGGAAAATTCCAATCTGAATCGCAGCCGCTATTGAAGTCGTCCGAGAAAAGCACGAGCTGTGCCGCGACCGATGAGGGGTGCGATGATATAACAGTGCGATCATAACTAAGTACTTCACGATGTACTCCGATCTAGTTCGCATCCGGCGCATACTCCACCCGCCCCAAATCCTCTGAGTGAAATTGGAGGGGATCGGCACTATATTGGGCGATACAGAAAGTCTGCAGATCAGAAGTTCTAGGTAAACGCGATTGTGGTACCTGACGAACCCGAGCACATTCTGGAGCGCTTGGGGACCGAGCCCTTATGCAACAACCAAGGAGTGTGCTCGGCACCAGCAGCTAGCGATCCCTGCATGCCTCTTCAAGCAGCGCTGGCTCTACAAGTTTCAGGGGACAACATTTTGCCACTTCTGTCGCCACGCATCGAAGTCCGTATCAGCTACGTTCTTGCCTGCCAATGCCACCTGCTCGGACAGGAGCATCATCCGGCGGTTCACGCAATCAAAGGTCCACTGCCCATTGTGAACATCGTATTGCAAACCTTCGGCGGTAGATTGAGCCTGCTTATAGACGGTTCGTACCCACATTGTAGCTTCATGTCCGGAGCGCGTCAGCGTTCGGCTGTCCCACCAGACGTCCTTGGCATCGTCCCCGCCAACTCGAATCCAACGATCACCGCTCACCAATGCGGCCGTGCGATTCTCGCCCATCGAAATCTCATAGTCGCCCCTCCCGCCTGAATTGATCGCACTGCAATATGGTATTCGCCGGTCGATGGCAGGACGGCTGAGATTCGAGCAGTGGTACCTCCGCCACCGTCATCATCCATTGCCTCCCACGAGTCCCCTCCTTCGGAAGGCCATTGATGAGTGGCCAAGACCTCGACCACCGGATCAAATGTGCGGGAAGACACAGTGACGATCAGACGCTGACCGCTATAGCCGGTGAATCTGTAGAAATCAGTGGGCCCATCAAGATCAACATCCGATTCGTCCAAGCGACCGCGAAAGGTGTTACCGTCTTCAAGGAAATCCGCTGATGCCATCCCGGCCAGGAAGGCGGCGAACCGAGCTTCGTCGTCGTCAGTCCTGATCTCCGCGGTCGACCCCGGAGCCACTCCCACCGACTCGGGCGCCGGAAACGGGTACCGGCCCCGGGCTTGTCGCAGCAGCGACGCAAGCGAACTAACGGGAATCGCAAAATTGAGATTCTGACCTTCGCGCATCATGCCAACCCGCGACGCCGACTACGTTTCCGACGGCGTCGACCACAGGGCCTCCAGACGATCCGCTCGAAATGGGAACCGTCATTTGCAATAAGCGTCGTCCGTCGATATCCCGTGTTGCCGAAATGATTCCGGACGATACTGTGCCATCCAAGCCTAGCGGGGCTCCGAACGCCCAAACGGCGGTCCCAACGCTAGGATCGCCATCGGCCAGCCCCAGACCCCCCATCCGCCCGTTTGGTACTGCCAGGACTACCAGATCGTTCGGGGAGTCGAGTAGAATCGCATATGGTGCGGTACCGATCAACTGACCTTCTAGTGAATGGATCTCGGCCCAAGCGCCGCCGGCCACAACGTGTGCGTTCGTCACCACCTCTCCGCCACCGAGCCAGAAGCCGCTTCCCAAACCGGTCTCCTGAGCCTGCGCATTAAACATGCGAATCGTGATAACGTGTGGAAGCGTCTGCCTAGCCAATTCTTGTCCCGTGTCTGCCAGCGCATTCATGCAGGAAAGAGCGGCCACAAGCAAGTATCCGAGCATGCTGGCTAGATTGTGCATGATGTGCTCCGAAGGGTACGTGCATCTGGCGGGATATCCCATTAACTCCGACGACGCTTGATTCCATGGCGGTTGCCATGAAAGGAGCGGCGGGGCCCCGCGGCTCAACAGACACCTCATGTGGCAATATTGTACCTCAAGCACGAGTCAGGGAGCAGCCCAAATTGTCCTCTCGAGAGCAAGGCTCCGAATGGCCGGACAGGCCTGCCGACCTCCGGCACCCAGCAACAAAACTGACGATCGGAATAGGGGCAACTGCGCACGTTGAACAACTGGGCGCACCGCGCCAATCCACCGGAGCCCATCGCCACAACTCGGTTGGCGCCGTCCGCCACAACCACGCCTTGCTTCTATTGACCGTCTCGTTGGAACCGAATCGTGTCGATCCCTGTGCAATCGAGACAGGCGCCGTCGACACCAGTGAATTGCGCCAGACATCGCGGGCAATACGCGACACTGGAGTCACCATCTGGTTCGGGCGGCCCTAGAAGATTATCAAAATCTGGACTGAACGAGGTCACGGTCTCGACTAGCGCCTCGATTGTCCCAGAATCGGGGCGCGCAATATCGCCCACAACGGGGTACTTCCACTGACGCACCTGTTCCGCAACGAGAGCACGTGCCTTCCCCGCAGGCAACAGGGCCAGTGAGGCCGTCAGCGGATGGATGTCATCAGTCAGCTCTGACACCAGTCGATCGCATGCAAATACACCTGCGGGTGGAAACAGAAGCATTGCCACCAAATGGTGAACGCACTGCCATGTCTCTCCTGGATGCGGTGTGCGGTACGAGAACCAGAAGATCGAAAGCAACGCCCCTGGATCAGCAGCAGGCCGCAAGCGAGGACGATCCAACCGTGTGCCACGAGACCCAGCAGGAGCGTTGCTGGTACAAGGACAACCAAGTATACCAGCATTGCCCAACAGATCGGCAAGACGCGACCGCAAATCCGGCGCGTGGTATCGAGGCGATCACGCCCGTCATCGATTGCCGCACGGCTGATGGGCAAGGTCGTAGACCCACTTCCCTCGCGCCCGAATCGGAAAGTCGGACCGGTCGGAAGCAGCGGGACTATGTGTACAGCGAACGCGCGTCCGCGGAGCAGCACCGGCGCAGCGCCCACGTGGTAGCGGCCGTCGGGCCCCGCTGCCAGCATCAGCTGGCCTGGCCGGCTGATCCTCAGGGCTTCTGCAACAATGCCGACGAGGCAGACGGCCGTGATCACAGAATAGGGGCTCATGCAGGGGGACCCGTATTGTCATTTCTCGGCTCGTCATTTCCGTCATTGTTGTGACCAGCGTCGATCAGGCTCGTATTGCCCGGGGCGCTGTCTACAAAGAGCGTGCGCGATTGGCCCCCGCCGCGCCGCGAGAACAACTTCCCGAAAACGCGCTTGAGTGAGCCCATGAGTGCCAGGAAGCCAATGACGATGAGCTTCCAGAACTTGGCCAGTAGGCCTGTCTTCATGGCCACGGCGCCGGCGCCTCCGGCCACGAGGGCGGTAAGGCCGTACTTGGCGACCTTGTCGCCTTCACGAAACGCCGCGTACCGGTGCTCGGATGTGAAGCTGAACTGCTCGATGAGTTGCTCGAACTCCGGCAGTACCCGGTTCAAGTCCTCTGGATCGATCACCAGGTCGGCGCTCATGGCGCCGCCACGCCCCAGGAGCCGGACCGAGAAGTTCACGGTCTTGCCTGCGTCCGAAGCGCCGATTATCGCCCACTTCAGATTGTGCGTTTTCTCGTCGTAGTACGGCGGAACCCGCCATCCTTCAACGTGGATCTCCGCCCAGCCATTCTTGCGTCGGATCTCGTTGGCCTGCTCCGTACCCTCGCTGATGCTCTTCAGGAGTGCATCAGCATCGAGCTTGTTCTTATCGTCGTCGCGCACATACCCAATGGGATTGTAATCAAAGAGCACGAACCAGTCCTCCGCCTCGTCGTCACGCGGGACTGGCATCACAAATCCCAATTCCTGGCCATTGACGGGATTCTCCATCAATTCAAGAAGAGCACGCGTTCCCTTGCCGTCGAGGAACTGGTACCCGTCAGGCAAGTCAATGGTCGCAAGCCCGCCAAGGGGACAATTCATCGGGCCATACATCCAGTCGAATTGGGGCTCAACTTCCTGAGTCTGGGCCATTGCGCCGCAGGCAGCCAGCGCCATGACGACCACGACGGCGATCCGGACGACATGTGAATGCAAACTGGAATTGACCGTCAGCATGATACCCTCCTTGCACATCGCAGAAAATCAGACACGAGCAAACCCGGAAATGGGCTACTCCCGCCCATCGCCTGACTATGAAAATTGATCTCTCGTCAGCGGCGGAGTAGGGAATGAACGCGCGCCCATCGGCAACCCCTCTCGCTTCACCCACGAACGGCTGCCGGGTGATGCAGCTGTCGCGGGGCGAGCATAGCACGCCCAGACGCGCTGATCCATGATCCTCGCAGCCTCACGGCCTTCCATTCACTCCGACCTGGCCGCCCGCGCCGGCCGCCAATGATCACGTTGCGGCGAGAGTCAGAGGTTTGGTCCCCTAACAGAATCACTCTCATCTACGGCGCCCTCCGCGCTCCGCGCCTCAGCGCTGATTCCGACAGATGGGCGGTATCGCTCTCATTGTAACCCACCACGCCCGAGTCGGTGATCATTCTCAAGTACTCCTCCCACCGCCCCGTCAGATAACCGCCGCTTTCGGCCGCCTCAAGGCAAGACGAAACCAGGGCTGTAACCGAGTCACAGCCGGCAGCAGATCCCTCGCGAATTTCCGGGATGTCATCGTCCACTTCGATCACATCCGCCGTGATCATAGTGCCGCAGATGAATGCTGCGGCAGCCCGGTGATTCCCAGAACACACGAGATAGGTCATTGCATTGGCCGGCTTCTCTTGTGGCGGCGAAGCGATGACAACAATTGCATTCACGTTCTCGCGTGCGCAGAATACCGGGATGAACCTTAGGATGCCGGTCAAAGACCGCGGACAATCCGTTGGGATCAGATACTTGGGATCGATAGCAATTCGCTTCAAAGTTCCCTCCGCGGCAATTTTGCCGCAATTTTGCCTCATCAGCCGTCCGGCAGGCACAGCACTGCGCAATTGCCCGCTATCAGGCCGACCCCATTCGCGCCTAACCAGAATTCGACCCTTGAAGAACCGGTCCGCTAGCGAACTCAATTGATTGTGATGCCCAAACACGCGCGCGCGTTCGCGCGCGATCATGGGTCGGCGCTCCGCTCCGCACGGAACGAACAATGGCCCCTCGGCCACCTCTCATCAATGCGCATCACAATCGCATCTTCCGCAATCCCATCGAATTGCGTATCCTCAATGGAAACATGCATGGCTCGCACGTCCACGCCTCGACGACTGTCCCTGATCAGGCACCGCTTGATCCTTACGGACTCGCCGATCTCACCCACCGATCCCACCGCCGTACCGTCAGGATTGCTGATCTTGCAGTCGGCGATCTCGATAGAGGCGAGCTCCCTCCACGCAACCGCCGGGATCTTGGCACCGTCGCCACGAACGCGCCTGATGGTCAGGCCGTGAAGCGACATGGAAAAACTGCTCTGGAACACCGAGTCGCCATCACCCAGTTCGACGATCGTTTGGTCGGAACCCGCGATTCCAATGAGCGTGATGGAGCCCCCGCCCGCCACGAATGACCCGCTGTATGTGCCGGGCTTCAAGAAGCAATGCCGCTGCAACCGTCCATCAACAAACGGTGTGGGAATCACCCCGCCCTCCAGGGATGGGTGCCTGGAGCTGTCCGCTTCAAGGGAAGTGTTGTCACAAACTCCGTCGGGAGACATCAGAACCATGCTGTCGGGATGGGTGCAGCGCGCCACGAAGGAATGTTCAAGATCGAACCCTAGGGCGCCTAGCCACGGCTTGGATTCATAGACCTCCATGGCCACATCCATATCCTGCAGATCTTCTCTTGCGAAAATTACGGCGCAGTATTGGTCACGCCAGTCTTCAGCCGAGCGCATGGCTTTGATGAACCAGATTGCAGTGAGGCCTTCCGCGTCCGGCACGAAGCGAAAGGCACGGCACACTTCCAGGCAGAACCTAGTACTTCTTGGTGCCGCCGTCGCTTCTTCCATGAAGGCGAAGATCTCGTCGGCTTCGACCACGTTTCGAGCGAGCGCCCTTTCGAGCTTCTCAAAGATGATGTTCTCTTCGGCGGTCATATGCGTGATCCATCCTCTCGCTGCGCAGGTTGCGTGCACAAAGTCGCGGACGCGACCGGCCACGATCACTTAACGAGTCGGATCCGAATAGCTGCTTTCGTGCCGACGATGTCGCTTCGGCCGGCACGTACTTGACATCTTCTATTTGAAAAGGGCACCCACCGTTCCGAGGGATGATCTCTGTTTCTACCGGCGTGTCAAAATACATCGCCGGAACGGGGTACTGCGTGTTACGCGAGAAGGCGAAACGCAGATTGTTGGAGATGCCCGACTGCTGCAGCAGATGGGACAACCGGACGCCAAGAGCCGAAGCGCCCAGCGGATCATCATATCGGTCCTGCCAGTCACCATTACTTATCTGGCTGGAACTCGTGCCATACGCGGAAACAAAAAGCCTGTCTTCATGGCCCGGCAGGACATAGAGCTGATGTACGGCGCGCGAATAAGTCGCCGGAATCTGGGCCCGGTCAAACAGCAGCGCTGATCGCGACCATCCTGCTACGCTCAGGTACTCAGCGCGGCTCGGTCCGGTATAGGGACTACCCGGCCATTGAATTGTCCCCCACGCATCGTCGATCGGCCGAAGAACGGTTTGCGCAGCTGTGCCAGCCGGGAGAGCAAGGACCGCGATAAGCAGTAGTATCGCCGTTACGCACTTCATGTTGCGCTCCTGGAATCAAGTGCGTCGTGAGCGAATTGAGGCGAGACCGTCCCCCCCCATCCGAACCGTCTCCGCATTACTCCTGAACTCATTCTACCATGCCAGCCAGCTGGGCTGTCTTGAACATAAAGCACATCGACATTCGGGACAAACTAGGTGTGGTTTGGGGACATTCGTCAACGTAGTGCTTCCAGAGCAGTCATGATTTCCCACACCGGCGTTCCGTCCGGCGGAACGGAATCGGCTAGCGGTGAGGGACAAGTTGGTGATTGTGTTCATCTGCCTGATGCTATTGGCTGATCAGATGGGCGCGAATTCGTATGTGGTGGCGGAGAGTAAGATCAGGGAAGGTGAGAGGTGGCTTGCGGTGGGGAGGAGGCTGGGCATAACTAGAATGGTCGTGGAATTCAGGCATGAGCGTCTGCCGCCCGAACACAGGAGAGCTTTCGTTAGCACGCCCGATGCGAGGCCAGAAAGCCGTGCACAATCTTGCCTTCTTTCGCCGCAAGATCGGATCCAGCACAACCTGGACAATGCTCGCCCGGACGGACTGGCTCCACTATTGACCAAATCAAAAACATTCCACCCGTGGAACTCGAGGAGCTATACTGGCCGAAGCAGAAGGGGATCGGACGGGCCGGCTGGACTCAGATAGCGCAGGCTCCGGATCTCCCAGAGCAGTTCAATTGGTTATCGGATCGGAGATGCAATGAAGATCAGATATTGGCTCCTCTTGTTCGCCGTGGTGGCTCCATTTGCAGCATCTGCAGAACCCATTTGCTGGACTTCCAACGAGGGCGGGAATGGGCATACCTATGACCTGGTGCGCACAGCTGGCCCGATTACCTGGCAACAGCACGAGCGCAAGCCGAGCTAGTCGGCGGACAACTGGCGACAATCACCTCCCAGGCCGAGAACGACTGGGTCTGGCAGAACGTCATTCATCCCAATGCCTCCATCTTTGATGGACGGGGTATTGCTCGGCGCATCTCGATCGCTTGCAGTCGCCAACCAATGGCTGGGCATGGGTAACGAATGAACCATGGGACTACAATGCTTGGCGCGATGGAAACCCAATGGCCCCATCGGCGGCGTGGCGGACCGGGGCGACTATCTGGCATACGCTGAGTTGCTCTATCCAAGGCTGGAATGATTCCGGAGACACAGTTGATCAGAGCCAGTACTACCTCGTGGAGCGAGCAGCACTGCCGCGATGGGGAACCCTTTTTGCCGACGATTTCGAGGAGGGCGCTTCTTCAGAGTGGATCATCCCAAACGGCGGCTGGCAATGGGAGGATGGAAGATTTTACAAGAACAACGCTTGTGGCTTCCAGAGCTGCGACAGCCCGCTGTTCGCGTGGCGTTCCGACTGGACGAATGTCACAGTAAAGCTGGATTTCACACCCGCATCCGATGGCGTTGTGGACTTGTTGATATGCATGGATGACCCCTCTCTCACCGAGCTCACAGGTTCGAGCGGATATGTCCTTGATGCGGGGTGGGGAGATCATGCGGGACTGGGCTACTTTAGTGGCGGACAGGGCTATGCACTTGCGGAGGATTGGAGCGGGGCTTGGCATATCGACGGCGGCGTAACGTATACCTTCGAGTTCGGGAAGTTTGAGAGCGCAATCTTCGCTCGATTTTACGTGGCAATTCGACACCGCCCAATTGGCAGATCCAAGCGGCGGACACCCGTAGAAATTCGGGATTCATTGGATTTACCACTTGGAACACCGTGGGCTATTTGGACAATGTCGTTGTTCGCGGCAATTTTGCTGAAATGGGCTCCATCGATTTGCGCGATGTCCCCGACGACAATGGCGGCTATTTGAGCGTTCATTGGGGAGCCGCGGGATCAGATGTGGTAGGCACACCGTGCCGATTGCTGCTTACGAGGTCCAGCGCTTTGAGAACGGGGAATGGGCTACCCTCGGATCCATGGCCGCCGCCCAAGTAGACAGCTACCAGGTTGTGGTTTCAACGCCGGACATCTTCACCCCTGGTCAAGCTGAGCAGTATTCCCGGTATCGCGTGGCGGCGCAGACTATCGACTCAAGCGTACTGCACTTTTCCATGGTGGACAGCGCCTACTCCATCGACAGCATCGCGCCCCCAAAGCCGCAAGTTACCCTTCTCGAAGGTGACGGGTTCCGCTTGATCATATCTGCGGGACCCCCATACCCGACCTGAGCCAGATGTGCATTTATCGTGGAACCGTCGCTGGCTTTGAGCCATCCGACGCTATTGCCTGCACTCCCGACTTGGTCTTTCTGGATATCCAACAGCTCAACTTCTACTACCGGGTCCAGTTTGTCGACATTCACGGCAATCTCGGTGAGCTCAGCGACGAACTGAGTCTCTCTGATCCAGTGCAGTCGGCGGCCCACTTCCGCTGCCTTTCGCACTCGAGCAGAACAGCCCCAACCCGTTCAATCCGTCGACATCTATCGGGTTTAGCCTGCCAACTACCGCCCCCGTGAGTCTTGGGATCTACGATTTGTCTGGCAAATTGGTTAGGAATCTCATTGCCGGGCAGGTAATGGGGCCAGGTCATTTGGAGAAGGTATGGGATGGACGGAACGACTCGGGTCGTTTGGTGCCGACAGGTGTCTACTTCTGCAAGTTGACCGCTGACGGTCGTGTGAACGTTCGTCGTATGGCATTGGTGAAGTGAACGAGTGTAAATCGAGTAGCTGGCGACCAGTTTCCTGTGGTTCTGCGGGCCGAAAGAGACGTGCAGATCGCCAGCTCATTCACTCATTACATCTGCACCCGCGCGCTGCTAGGCGTGATCGATTACGGGCCGCGATGCTCGCATTGAGCAACGCCTGTCGCGCCCACATATACCACGACCGACGGTGCGAACGCCTAGCATGAACGAATGAAGAAGGCGATGACCGCCAGTGGCAGCAGGAATGTGACGGCTGCAATGACCGCCTGTAGCGAGATTGTGGACAGCATCGCGAGAACGATAAGACCCATGCCCACGGCACCTGCAAGAGCCTTGAGAATGGCCTCTACACTACTCGCGATGTACGACGTTGTTGTCTTGCGCTGCGGCGTCGATGCGGCAACAGAGTGGTGGGTCACTGCCGCACGGATTGTTGAGACGAGCTGACTTGATCTGACAGATCGTGCTTCAGAAGGACGATCTGTCAGATCAAGTCAGCTAGCTCATTTCCGAATTGCGACATTGCATCCAGTTCAATTTGTTCATTTTCAAGCGGGAGCTCGCACAGGACTCCTTCAAGGGGCACCCGACGACTAGTACACTTCATTCATGTATACTTGCATCGAATGAGGTGTTTAGAGAACCGGGGAGCTCCAACCGAACACATTGCGCATAGAGCATCAAAAGCCGCACTCGACACACATCGAAACACCTCAGCAAGGTACAACGCAGCCATCCGCTGTGCAGCCTCCAGCGCTACACTCCGCAGCTCGCCATTCGCAATCGCCATGCCCAGTGCACTTCCCACGTCACGCAGCGCGCTTTGACTCCCCGACATGCGCTGCAAATTCGTCACCTGTCGCGTGAGCATATATGGTGCCTTTCTTGGCGGCATCAACCACATTGTGAGCAGCCAGAACCGCCGTGGCCCGCAGCCAGAGTTCCCTTTCGGCTTCCCGGAACTTGTCGCTCTCCTGGTTCTCCTTCATGCAGTTGCCGCTGGCGCGAGAATGAAGCGTGACTTCGAGATCGCGAATGCCACGTCCTCCGCCACGCTCGAATCGCCCTCGCGCGCAATCTTCATGGCCTCCGGCGGCAAGTAGCGCATGCTCGATAGCAAGCAGCGAAAGAGCTTGTGCGAATTCGGCGGGGCTTACACGTTTTCGCCACAAAGTAACCACGGAAGCTCCTAGATTGCTTGCCGATGCATCGATTCGTCCCTTAGCTGCGGCACCGTTGCGTATTCCAGTGATTTCGGCCACCCGTTCCGATCGATTCCGGCCGCGCAGTCCAGTCCATTCCGGCCACCTGTTCCGACGTATTCCGGCCACCGCCGGAGCGTAGCGACGCGGGGATCTCATTCTTAGCCCGCCTCCGCAGTCGCGGTCAACGTTTCTCCTTTCTTTTTTGCGCAGGGACTCGCCCGTCAACTCGATCTTGTGCGCGTTGGCGGATCACCCGGTCCAGGATCGCGTCAGCCAGCGTTGGGTCATCCAGGTACTGGTGCCAGGTGCTGACCGGCAGTTGGCTCGTGATCAGGGTCGACCGCGTCTGGTAACGGTCATCGAGGACCTCGAGCAGGTCCCGCCGGTTCTCTGGCGTCAGTGGCGCCAGTCCCCAGTCATCGAGCACCAGCAGGTCGGCGCGTGCGAGCTTGCCCAACCGCTTCCGGTAGCTGCCGTCGGCCTTGGCGATCTCCAGATCGTGGCACAGCCGCAGGGGCGCTGATACGTGACCCGCTGCCCGTGACGGCATGCCGCTGCGCCAGCGCGCAGCCGAGGTACGTCTTGCCGACGCCGGTCGGTCCGGTGATCACCACGTTCAGATTCTCCTTGATCCATTGGCACGACGCCAGGCTCAACACCAGCGTCTTGCTCGGCCCGCGACGACTGCGGTAGTCGATGTCCTCCGTGCACGCCGGCAGGCGCAGACGCCTGCGTCAGGCGGGTCTTCAGTCGGCAGTTCTCGCGGGCGGCCTCTTCCCGATCGACCAGCAGCCCAGCCGATCCTCGAAGCTCAGGCTGGATGCGTCCGGGGTCTGCAGCTGGTCGACCAAGGCGTCAGCCATCCCGCCCAGCTGCAGGTCGCGCAGCTTCTCCACCGTCGGATGGATCAACATGGGCGACCTCCGCGGCGGCGAACGGCAGCACGGGCGCGTAATGGTCGGCGCCTTGGATGTTCTCGTGCTCGATCGACGGTGTCGGCGGCACTGGCGACGGAGCGGCTGCTGGTCCAGGCCGCTCTTGAGGATCGACCCCAAGCTCTTGCCGCTGCGCGCCGGTCGCCAGTGCGCGCTCGCAGGCCGCTTCCAGACGAGCATTTCCGTACTGCTCGCCCAGTCGTATCACGCCCAGGCACGAACGGTAGCCTTGCTGGGATGGCCGGCTCGCGATGATCCGCGTCGCCACCGCCGCCACCGCGCCACCAGCCTCGCCCGCCCAGCGCACCACTCGCTCCGGCGTCCACTCGGCGTGCTGCCGATGGTGCTCTGGCATGTGTTCGGGCAGCGTCGTGTAGCGGCCCTGCAAGTGGCTGCGCACGTGGCTCGCCACCCGACGGCCGCCATGCAGCACCTCTACCGTCGACGCCGTCACCCGCGCCTCGCAGCGAAGGCCCACCAGTTGATGCGGCACCGAGTAGTAGTGCTTGTCCACCGCCACGTGGTAGTCGATGTGCACCTTCACGCGCGGCCATTCGGCGTACTCGTACGGCGAATACGGCAATGGCCTGAGCGCCGGCCGATCCAGTTCTTCCCACAGACTGCGCCGACTGCCGGCCAGTTTCTGGAACCGCTTGTTGTTCAGCGCTTCCAGCAGTTCCGTGATCGCACGGTTCAGCTCGGCCAACGAGAAGAACGTCCGGTGCCTCAGCTTGGCAAGGATCCAGCGCTCGGCCAACTGCACCCCGGCCTCGACCTTCGCCTTGTCCTTCGGGCGGCATACCCGCGCCGGCAGCACCGCCACCTCGTAGTGACTGGCCATCTCCTGGTACGTCGGGTTCAGGTCCGGCTCGTAGAGGTGCGGGCTCGTCACCCCGGCTTTGGATTGTCCG
>JADJCK010000014.1 GCA_016703265.1 bacterium | reverse complement strand
CACGGAGCCCCGGGTCATCGAGGGAACTCGTCCTGACCAGCCAGTCCGACGGGACGCCGCACGCGGGGTGACGACGGTGCAGGGCAATCTCTACATCGGTCCGAGCCGGGATATCCGGGACTTGTCTCCGCTGGTCGCCCTCGATTCGTTGCGTGGCACCCTGTCCATTGTTCGCAACGACTCGCTGATGAGCCTTGTCGGTCTGGGTGAGGTTGGCACCAATGTCGTCAGCGTCCAGATCAGCTACAACCCCTCAGCTGCGGAGTCTGCACGGACTCCGAGGATCTGCGCGCGCAGTGGAATGATGGCCAACTCCAAATTGACCGGTGTGCGGATTGGCCAGCCTGATGGCCTGCCGACCTCGTGTTTCAACGTGGTGCGGATTGCGCAGCTGCCGGCCCTGGAGGGCCTCGGTGGACTCCGCGGGCAGTCCGGCATGGCGGAGTTGGTGCTGTACGATCTTCCGGCAAACTGTACCCTCGGGGAGCTGCCGGCACTTCCCGATCTGGAATCTCTCGAACTGACCAGGCTGTCCGGCGTGCGCCGGCTTGATGATCTGCGCGGCCTGTCGGGGTTGCATTCGTTGAAGATCAACTATTGCGACTCGCTGACCTCCCTGGAAGGATTGGGTGAAGCCGGTTCGGTGGACAACCTGAACCTGTACTCGTTGCCGTCACTTCGGTCGTTGACGGGGCTGGAGGGGCTGACTTCGCTGCCGAACCTGAACGTCTTCGATTGCGATGTCCTGATCGACCTGTCGGCCCTGGGTTTCATACCGGATTGCAGTACCTGTCTCTCGTGGCCTGCCCGGGCGTCTTCGACCTGTCGGCGCTGGGTGCGGTACCTGCACTGGAGAGATTGTACCTGGGCTACCTGGACGGGCTCCTGTCCCTGTCGGGCCCGCAGGCGTTGGATCAGCTTCGGCAGATCCGGGTCAGTGGCTGCAACCAGTTGACCAGCCTTTCGGATTGCCGGCGATGCCGGTGCTCGAGCGCCTGCAGGTCGCGCGGTGCGCCCGGTTGAGCACCCTGCAGGGCCTGCCGCCGGTGCCGCAACTGCAGGGCCTCGCTCAGTTGGTGCCCGATGGTGACATCCTGGTCGGGCTGCCGGACCATCCCGGATTGATCGGTCGGTATGGCTCGGACCTTGTGGGGCTGGCGCGCTGAACGGCTTTCCACCGCGGCGGACGCCGAGATTGATCTGTACCGGCTCACCTGCGCTGCAGGACCTCCGGGAATGGAAGGCGGTCACTGCCTGCGCCGAGCTCCAGGTGTGGCCGTTGGTCTGGCGTGCCTAGGCTGGGCGGGTTGAACCTTGAAGACGTCTCCACCGGCTGAGGCCTCGACAGCAACACCAGCCTGTACGACATCGGTGCGCTGTCGCTGACCGCGCCGGTAGAAGAAGTCGACATCAACTGGAACAGCGTCCTCGACCAGTGCCGGGCGCTGGCGCACATCGCCACCTGGCCTGACGTGACCATCCTCAGCGTCAGCCGCAACGGACCCTGCGCACCACCCTCCGTCCTGCTGGCCGGCGGCGCCCCGCCGGCCCCGGCAATGCCGCAGCTCAGTACCCCGCCACCCCGCCGTCAAACGATCGCGAGTCCGCCGCCCCGTACCGCCACCCGGTCTCGCGGTCGACCGTGATGCCCATCGCGATGCCTTGCGGCGCGCGCTTCTTCACCGGATGGCCCATCGCGGCGTAGGCGCGCCGCACTTCGGGCGGGAAGCCGTGCGCCTCGAACTGCGTCACGTCGGGCAGCCACTGGTGGTGGAAGCGCGGCGCCTCGATGGCGGCGCGGATATCCATGTCGAACGCGAGCACGTTGAGCACCACCTGCAGCACCGTGTTGATGATGGTGCGGCCGCCGGGACTGCCGACCACCAGCACCGGCACGCCGCCCCGCGCCACGATCACCGGCGTCATGCTGGAGAGCATACGCCGGCCGGGGGCCACCAGGTTCGGTGCGGTGCCGATGTTGCCGCGGCGGTCGGTCAGGCCGGGTACGGCGTTGAAGTCGCCCATCTCGTTGTTCAGCAGGAAGCCCGTGCCCGGGGCCATCAGCGTGGAGCCGTACGATTCCTCCAGCGTATAGGTCAGCGAGACGGCGCCGCCGGCGGCGTCGACCACCGAGAGGTGGGTCGTCTGCTCGCTCTCGGGCGGCAGGTTGGCGTCGTTGAACGCGCTGCTGTCGCTCGCCGAGGCCGCCAGCCGGTTGATGGACTGCGCCAGTTGCGCGGCGCGTTCGCGCCGGAGCATCGGTTCGGCGGTGGGCGGCGGGCTGGCGTCGGGATCGCCCAGGTAGCGCGCACGATCGGCATAGGCGCGGCGCATCACTTCGGTCAGCAGGTGCAGGTAGGCGGTGTCGTTGTGCTCGAGCCCCTCAAGTCCCGCACTGTCGAGCATGTTCAGCATCTCGATCAGCGTGATGCCGCCTGACGAGGGCAGGCCCATCGCGACGATTTCGTGGTCCTTGTACGCACCACGCACCGGCTCGCGCTCGACGGCGCGGTACGCGGCCAGGTCCGCCTCGGTGATGAGGCCGCCGTGGTCGCGCATGTAGGTCGCGAGCAGGCGCGCCGTCTCGCCGGTGTAGAAGCCGTCGCGACCATGGTCGCGGATGCGCGTGAGGGTGGCCGCGAGGTCGGGCTGGCGCAGCGCTTCTCCCGCGCGGCAGGCGCGGACGCCGTCCGGCAGGAAGGCGGCGCGCGTGGCGGCGTGCAGCGGATCGGTGGTCGAGGCGAGCCAGTCGCACCAGTCGCGCATGCCCTGCGAGAAGGCGAAGCCGCCGGCTGCCAGGTCGATGGCCGGTTGCACCAGTTCGGCCCAGGGCCGGCTGCCGTGGCGCTGGTGCGCCAGCCACAGGCCGGCGACGGTGCCGGGCACGCCGACCGAGAGCGGCCCGCGGTGATTGCTGGTGTCACGCACGGCGCCGCGCTCGTCCAGGAACATGCGTTCGGTGGCGGCCGCCGGCGCCGTCTCGCGGAAATCGTAGCTCGCCGCCCGCGACTGCGCGTCGTGGTAGAGGAGGAAGCCGCCGCCGCCGAGGTTGCCGGCCGCGGGGTAGACGACAGCCAGGGCGAATGCCGTCGCCACGGCAGCATCGACGGCATTGCCGCCGTCCTGCAGCACCCGGGCGCCCACGGCCGAGGCCAGGTGGTGGTCGCTGGCGACCAGGCCGTGGCGCGCCGCGACGGGGGGCGGGGTTGCCGACGCGGCACTGGCGACCAGCAGCATCAGGGCAAACGTGAAGACTCGCGCAAGGACACGGGACATGGTCCAACCTCGAGGTCGGGATCACGACAAGATACGGCGCGAACCCGACCATCCTACCAGCCTGCCTCCTTCATTGATAGACGCAGATCAACGGCGCCGGCGCGCGTTCCGGCGACGAATCGCCAACCAACCTGAAGTTCGAATTGCGGCGCGGCGGGCCAGGACCCATGCTGGTCGGCATGACCAACCTTCGCCTATGGCTGCCGGCCCTGGCCGGTCCGCTCATCGTCACCCTCGGCCTGCTGGATCTGCACAGCGCGCCGTTCGTCTTCCTTTTCTACCACGTGATCCTCTGCCTGCTGGTGCCCGCGCTGGTCGCGCGTCGCGATGGTCGCAGTCTTGCCGTCCACCTGCGCGAGCTGGGGCTGGCGCGCCGCGGCCTGCAGGCAAGCCTGGCGCTGGGCCTGGTGTCGGCCCTGGCGCCGCCGGCGGCCTACATGCTCCTGCCGCAGGCGTTCCCCGACACCGCGCGCCTGCAGGCAGCGCTCGGCGACTGGGGCCTGGCGACGACGGCACCCGGCAGCTTCCTGTTCTTCATGGCGGTGGTGAACGGACCGGCCGAGGAGCTGTTCTGGCGCGGTTGGCTGCTGCGCTCGCCGGCGACGGGGCGCGGCGCGAAGGTGCTGCTGGCGATGCTGTTCACGTCGTACCATGCCGTGACCATCGGCCGCCTGGCGCCGTCGACGGGCGCCGCGGCGCTGCTGGTGGCAGGCGTGTTCGGCGCCGCGATATTCTGGACCTGGACGCGCGTCCGCTGGCAGTCGGTCTGGCCGGCGCTGCTGTCGCACACCGGCGCCACCTGCGGCTATCTCTTCATCTGCGCGCAGCTGCTCGATCGCGGATAGGCTATTTCAGGAGCACCATGCGCGTCGTGGCGACGCGGCCTTCCGCCGCGAAGCGCGCGAAATACACGCCCGAAGCGCGCCCGTCCGGCTGCCAGTCCACGGTGTGCCGGCCGGCGCCGCGTGACTCATCGACCAGCACTTCCACCAATCGGCCGGTGGCGTCGAAGATCTCCAGGCGCGCATGCGCCGGACTGCCCAGCGAATAGGCGATCGTCGTCACCGGGTTGAACGGGTTGGGGTAGTTCCGATCCAGTCCGAAGCGGGCGATTGCCACATCACCGACACCGGACAAGCCGCTGACCGTCACCAGGCCGGGTTTCAGTTCCACGTCGTCGCCGCAGGGGCCGGTCACGGTCAGTGAGACATCGTAGGCTCCTGGATGGGCGTACACATGCGTCGGATTCTGCACGGTGTCGGTCTGGCCGTCGCCGAAGTCCCACAGCCAGCCGGCAGCATCGCCGGTCGACTGGTCGGTGAACGCCACCGTCAGCGGACCCGCGCCCGTGGACTGGTCGCCGGTGAAGTCCGCGGTGACCGGGCCGTCGACCACGACGGCGCCCGGCACCGTCAGGGTGTCGGCGCCGCCGGGCCCGAAGACGACCAGGCGCACGTCGAACGAGCCGGGTACGGTGTATTCGTGGGTCGGCGCGGCGGCCGTGTCCGTGGTGGCATCGCCGAAATCCCAGCTGCGACCGTCGATGGGTCCTGTCGACTGGTCGGTGAAGGTCACGTTGAAGGGTGCGCAGCCGCGGAGAGGTTCCGTGGCGAAAGCGGCCAAAGGCGGCAGGTCGCCGGGAGCGCCGACGGCCGCCTGCGCGTCGACCAGGCCGTACCCCGTGTAGCGGTCCCAGCCCGCGACCGATTCCACGCTCACGATGTCGATGGCCGTGCCGGTCAGCCGCGCGCGCACCTGCGCCGGCGTCCAGCCCGGGTTCTGCGCGCGCACGAGCGCCGCCACGCCGGCGGCGTAGGGCGTGGCGCACGAGGTGCCGTTGAAGAACGGCTCGTAGTCGCCGGGCTGGTAGCCGCCGCTGCCCGAGATGTCGGTGGTCGGAAGGATGGTCGGGGCCACGAGGTCGACGGCGCCCGCGTGGTCGACGGTGGTGCGACCGTAGTTCGAGCCCCACCAGCGCTCGCCGTCGCAGGTGGTGCCGTTGGGGTCGGTGGAGACGCCCGGGTTCAGGTCGGCACCGGCACTGCTGGAACGCTTGCGGTCACCGCACGGCGAGGCTGCGCCAACGGCGATCACCAGGGCGTTGATGGCCGGGTAGCTGACGGTCGAGGCATTCTCGTTGCCGGTGGCTGCAAACATCACCACGCCCGCGTTGTTCGCATAGGTGATGGCGGCGTCCATCACGGAATTGCTGGTGAGCGCGGCGCCGAAGCTCATGCTGGCGATGTCGGCGCCGTTGTCGGCCGCGAAGTACAGGGCGTTGGCGGCGGCCGCCAGCGTCATCGAGCCGGTGGCCGTGGCGATCTTCAGCGGCATGATGCTGCAGCCGCCGGCGATGCCGGCGGCGCCCAGGCTGTTGTTGGCGACGGCCGCGGCAACGCCGGCGCAGCAGGTGCCGTGGCCGGCGGCGGCGCCCTCGTCGTGGGGGTTGCCGTCGTTCGAGCCGAAGTCGTACCCGGGCACGCGCAGCAGGTCGGGATGCGCGGTGTCGACGCCGCTGTCGATGATGGCGATGATGACGTCCGCATTGCCGTAGCCCTGCGTGCCGCCCCAGGCGTACCGGGCGTTCGTGTCGAAGCCGACGGTGCCGACGCCGGCCCCGGTGTGGTTCCAGGTGGTGCCCCAGCCGTAGGCGGGCAACTGCGCGGTGTTGTCGTGGCCCCAGTTGGCGGCCTGGTTCGGGTCGTTGGGAACGGTGGCCGGGAACACGTACCAGTCCAGTTCCACCGCTTCGAGGTTCGGGTCGGCGGCGAGTTGCTCCGCGAGATGCGGCAGGTCGGTGTCCGCGGCCACGGTGGCGGCATACCAGCGGTCGGTGGCCGCTTCGGCCCTGGCCGCCTTGTCGGCCACGTTGACCAGCACGCGCTCCAGGCGCGAGACGCCCGCGCCGCGAAGCAGCCCGTCGAGCGAGGCCAGCCCCGTGCGGGCCCCGGCCACGGCGCCGCCCTTGTCGGCAGGCGCCGCGAACGAGGCCTGGCGCAGCGCCGCCGGCGTGAACTTGATCAACACGCGACCGGGCGCGAACGTGGCGACCGGGTTCGCCTGCGGGCGGTACCCTGCCTGGGCCGGGACGTAGTCGCGCAGCGGGGCCGGGGCGGCATGCGCGGTCCGGGCGGCCGGGGCGAGTGTCGCAAAGGTGAGGGCCGCGACGAGGATCGCCGACGGGAACGAAGCGGACGGCACCCGGTTGGATCGGGTCATGAACGGCACCTCGGCGCAGCGCGCGGGTTCAGGAAATCGGCCTTGAACTCAGATTATATGGACGCAGTCTCACGCAAAGGTCACAACGGCCGCAATTTAACCTGAATGCTGGTCGCGGCCCCCCATCCTGGGGTAGCATGCGCCGCAACGGGGAACGACCCGGCCACACCGCCGTCTGGAGACCGACTTGACCTCGACCCGCACGGTCGCCCGCAACACGCTGTACCTGACCATCGGGCTGTTCACCGGGCGCATCCTCGCCATCTTCGTGTACCGCAAGATGGCGCCGATCCTCGGCACCGACGGCATGGCCATCGCGAACCTGGCCACCGACGTCTCGACCATCATGCTGGTGATCGCCAACTACGGCCTGGGCACGCTGATCACCCGCGAGGTGACCCGCGAGCGCACCATGACCATGCCGGTGATGTGGGCCGCGCTGAAGATCCGCCTGGGTCTGGCGTTCCTGTGTTTCGTCGGCCTGTACGTCTACGCGGTCGTGTCGGGCTTCGAGCAGCTCGAACGCAACGCCCTGTACATCATGGGTCTGGGTGTGTTCATCGAGGCCTCGGCCATGGCCTGCGATGCCGTGCTGCAGGCACACGACCGCGTGGTCTCGCAGATGTGGGGGCAGATCGCCTCGGCGATCGCCTACTTCGGCCTGGCCTGGTGGTGGCTCGACGCCGGCTACGGACTCATGGGTGTGATGTGGGCCAACGTGGCCAGCCGCGTCGTGCGGCTGGCGGTGATGGTGCCGCTGATGCTGCGCGGGACCGGCCCCTGGATCCTCAACCCGCCCGGTCGCGACCTGGTGAAGGCGGCGCAGTCGCGCGGACTGCTGACGCTGGCCTGGCCCATCTTCCTGGCGTCGACGTTCGGCGTGCTCTACTACAAGATCGACACGCCCCTGCTGCGCGCGATCATGGACCGCGATGCCGTCGCCGTGTACACGAACGGGCACCGTGCGCTCGATTTCCTCTCCTACCTGCCGGGATTGTTCGCCACGGCGATGTTCCCGACGCTGCTGCGCGCCGCCAAGGACGAGGGCGGCATGGAGCGCGTGAGCGAACGTGCACTGCGCTACCTGCACCTGCTGGTGATGCCGGTCACGCTCCTGTTCATGCTGGCCGCCGAGCCCGTCACGATGTGGCTGGTGAAGGGCGAGGCCGGGTTCACCGATTCCATCCGCGTCTTCCGGGTCGTGATCTGGGGCATGCCGTTCATCGCGGCGACCAGCGTGCTGAACCGGATGCTCTACACCGCCGGGCGGGAGCGCTCGTTCGTCGTCATCGCCCTCGTCTCGCTGACCTTCAACCTCGTGGTCAACGTCCTGGCCATTCCCCGGTACGGCTACATGGGCGCCAGCGTCGCGGTGGTGGCCAGCCAGGCCGTCAGCACGCTGATGCACTGGTACTACATCCGGCGGGCCGGGCTGCAGCTGCCCATCATGCGCTCGCTGTTCAACGCCACCGTGGCGTTGCTGGCGACCTGGATCTGCACCTCGGGCCTGGCGCAGCTGCTGATGCCCCGCTGGGGCACCACCTGGCTGGCCCTGCCCATCGACGCGGGCGTCGGGCCGACGTTCACGGTCATCGGCCTGGCCGTGCTGCTGTACGTGCCGGCGGTCCTGCTCACGCGGGCGCTCACGAAGGCGGACCTGCCGGTGATGATGTCGCTGGTGAAGCGCGGGTAGGGCCGGGGGGGCGGGCGCCGAACCGATTGACGCGCCGCCGGGCCGCGCTGTAGACTGCGCCCCCATGAACATCCAGATCCACGCCCTGCCGCTGCTGATCTTCGTGTTGTGCGTGTACGCCATCGCGTACCGGTACTATTCCGCGTTCCTGGCCGCCAAGGTCGCGGTGCTCGACGACACGCGGGAAACACCGGCCATCCGCCTGAACGATCACCAGAACTACCATCCCACGCACAAATGGGTGCTGTTCGGCCACCATTTCGCGGCGATCAGCGGGGCGGGCCCGCTGGTGGGCCCGGTGCTGGCGGCGCAGTTCGGCTTCCTGCCGGGGCTGCTCTGGCTGGTGATCGGCGTGGTGCTGGCCGGCGCGGTGCAGGACTTCCTGATCCTCGCCTTCTCGGTGCGGCGCAACGGGCGTTCGCTGGCCGAGATCGCGCGCGTGGAGATTGGGCCCGTGGCCGGCGGCACGGCCGCCATCGCCATCCTGTTCATCATCGTCAATGCGCTGGCCGGGCTGGGCCTGGTCGTGGTCAAGGCGCTGGGCGGCGAGACGCTGGTGCGGCCGGACGGCACGCTGTGGCACGTCCCCGGCTCGTCGTGGGGGCTGTTCACCATCGCCTGCACGGTTCCCATCGCGCTGTTCGTGGGCCTGTGGATGTACCGGATCCGCAAGGGGAAGGTCGTCGAGGCGTCGATCATCGGGGCCGTGGCGGTGCTGGCCTGCACCTGGGCCGGCAGCCTGATCCCGGGCAGCCCGCTCGAGCGCTACTTCAGCCTGTCGCAGCACGGCGTGACGATCGCCATCGCCTGCTACGGGTTCATCGCCTCGGTGCTGCCGGTGTGGCTGCTGCTGTGCCCGCGCGACTACCTGTCGTCGTACCTGAAGATCGGCACCGTGCTGGCGCTGGTGATCGGGACGATGGTGGTCAACCCCGAGCTGAAGATGCCCGCCTTCACCGAGTTCACCGGCGGCGGCGGACCTGTCGTGCCGGGCAAGGTGTTCCCGTTCGTCTTCATCACCATCATGTGCGGCGCCATCTCGGGCTTCCATGCGCTGGTGGCCTCGGGCACCACGCCCAAGATGATGTCGCGCGAGTCGCACGCGCGGCCGATCGGCTACGGGGCGATGCTGATCGAGAGTGTGGTCGGCGTCGTGGCCCTGATCGCGGCGACGGCGCTGGACCCGGGCGACTACTTCGCCATCAACATCGACCTTGCGAAGCAGCCGCAGTGGCAGCCGGCGCTCGAACGCATGGGCTTCGTGATGCACGACCTGCGCGCGCTGGAAGCCGCCGTCGGCGAGCAGTTGCAGGGACGCACCGGCGGCGCCGTCTCGCTGGCGGTGGGCATGTCGCAGATCTTCGCCGGCCTGCCGTTCTTCCGGCACCTGACGGCGTTCTGGTACCACTTCGCGATCATGTTCGAGGCGCTGTTCATCCTGACGACGATCGACACGGGCACGCGCGTGGCGCGCTTCCTGGTGCAGGAGCAGATGGGGCGCTTCTCGCCACGGCTGGGCCGGCCCGACTTCCTGCCGGGCACGCTGCTGTCGACGGGGCTCATCGTCTGCGCGTTCTCGTACTTCATCTGGACCGGCAGCATCGACACCATCTGGCCGATGTTCGGCGTCTCCAACCAGCTGCTGGCCGTCGTCGCGCTGGCGGTGGCGGGCACGGTGCTGGTCAACGCCGGGCGCGCACGCTACCTGTGGGTGACGGTGACGCCGATGCTCTTTGTCGCGGTGACCACGACGACCGCCGGCGTGCAGCTGATCATGCAGCGGTTCTGGCCGCTGCTGCGTTCGGACGATGGCGCGCTGCGATTCCGCGGCGGCCTGAACGCCGCGCTGACGATCATCATGCTTGTCTGCGTGATCGTGATCCTGGTCGACGCGGCGCGGCGCTGGCTGGCCGTGCGCAAAGGGACGGCGACGCCGGTGGAGGACCTGTGCCCGGCGCCGTACGATCCCAATCGCCCGCCTGACCGCTGCTGCTGATCCCCCCGTGCGGCTGGACTGCCGGTTGGGCGCGGGCTATCGTTGGCTGCGGCGCCGGGGTGCACCGCAGGCGCCGGGACCGCGCCGACAGGAGGATTCCCATGGGAACCAGGGGACGTGAGATCATCGGGATGAACGTCGATCACCTGATCGACCTGCTCAACCAGGCCTACGCCAGCGAATGGCTCGCCTACTACCAGTACTGGCTCGGCGCCAAGCTCATCAAGGGGCCCATGAAGGACGCCGTGGCGGCCGAACTGACCCTCCACGCGTCGGAGGAACTGGCGCACGCGATGCTGCTGGCCGACCGCATCATCCAGCTGGGAGGCACGCCCGCGTTGACGCCCGAGGACTGGGCCGCGGCCAGCCCCTGTGCCTATGACGCGCCGGCGGATCCGTACGTGGCCGTGCTTCTTGACCAGAACATTGCCGGCGAGCAGTGCGCCATCACCACCTACAAGAACCTGATGGACGCCACCAAGGACAAGGACATGGTGACGTACAACCTGGCGCTCGGGATCCTGACCCAGGAGATCGAGCACGAGGAGGACCTGCAGGGCCTGCGCGAGGACCTGGACCTGATGGCCTCGCGCGGGGCGAGCTGAACAGTCCCCTTTCGGCCGGAACAGTCGAATGGGCCCGGCGCTTCGGTGGCGCCGGGCTTTTGTGTTTCGTGGCCATTCTTCGGTAAACCGCCCGCCCTTTTCGCCGAAATGATATTGAGGGAGGATTACTGATGCATGACGAGCCCAGCCAGGGCGAAACCAGTCGGGACGCGCAGCCGAGGCGCGCTCGCCCGGGACTTCGTGCCGCGTTGACCGCGCTGGTCGCCGGGCCGGTGGCGGTTTCGCTGGCCGTCGTGCTGCTTGTCGATCCGTCGCAGCGCCTGGTCGCGGCGGTGGCGGCGCTGGGCCTGTCCGTCCTTCTGGCGCACAGGCTGGCGGGGCGGCTGCTGCAGCCGCTGGCGACAGTCCGCGAGAGCCTCGAGCGCCTCGGTCGCGGCGAGTTCGGCAGGTCGTTGACCGTGCTCGACGACAACGAATTCGGGCAACTGGCCGACCAGGTGAACGAACTGGCCCGGCACCTGAAGAAGTCGCGCAAGCGCACCGAATCGCGCGAGCAGGCGATGATCAACACGCTGGGCCAGGTGGCCGAGGGCCGTTCCAGCGAGAGCGTCAACCACATGCACCGGGTCGGCGCCATGAGCGGCGAACTGGCCCGGCTGGCCGGCCTTCCCGACGACGAAGCCGAACTCCTGCGCCTGGCGGCGCCGCTGCACGACCTGGGCAAGGTTGGCGTTCCCGACGTCATCCTTTCCAAGCCCGGCAAGTACACGCCCCGCGAGTTCGCGGCCATGAAGTCGCACGCCGAACTGGGGCACCGGATCCTGTCCGGTTCGAAGCTGCCGGTCATGCGCGTGGCTGCGCTGGTCGCGCTGACCCATCACGAGCGCTGGGACGGCCACGGCTATCCGCGCGCGCTCTCGGGCGAGGAGATCCCCATCCAGGGGCGCATCGTCGGCCTGATCGATACCTTCGACGCCATCTTCAGCGATCGTCCCTACCGCAAGGCCATGTCCGTGGAGACCGGCCTCGGCATCATCCGCAGCCAGCGCGGGCATCATTTCGATCCGCGGCTGATCGACATCTTCCTGGAGAACCTGCCCGTCTTCCTCGCCATCGTCGAGCAGTACCGGGACCAGGCGCCGGCCGGAACCGCGACCGAGGTCGTGGAGCCGTCGCTGGCGTAGTGAACCCGGAACTGGCGTCATCGCCGCTCGGGACCTACCTTGACTCTAAATCGGACAAAAAGGTCCGAATATTGAACGAGGTTGATCAGCGACGCGGAACGGGACACCCGCCCGCCGCGCCCCCCGGGAGGCCCCGATGAGCGAACTCATCCACGACCAGCAGCGCCGCATGGCCCTGCTCAAACACATGATCCTGCAACTGCACGGGGGCGAGGCGCCGGAATCGGTGCGCCCGCAACTGATCCGCCTGCTCGGGCGCGTGCCCTACGACGAGGTGGTGGCCGTCGAGCAGGAACTGATCCGCGAGGGCATGCCCACCGAGGAGATCCTCAAGTTCTGCGACCTGCACAAGCTGGCGCTGAACCCGAGCCTGATGCCGGACGAGGAGCGCGGCGTGCCGGTCGGCCATCCCGTCGACGTGATGCGCGCGGAGAATCGCGCGCTGGGCTGGGAACTCGAGGCTGTGCGCGGGCTCTTCGCGCTGGTGAACGCGACGGATAACAACGTCGAACCCGCCGACCTGCTGCATGACCTTCGCGTGCGCTTCAACGCGTTGATGGATGTCGAGAAGCACTACCTGCGCAAGGAACACCTGCTGTTCCCGTTCCTCGAGAAGCACGGCATCACCGGGCCGCCGACCGTCATGTGGGGCAAGCACGACGAGGCACGGGCGCTGCTGAAGGCGGCCGTCGAGGCGCTGGGAGCTTCCGGTGGCGCCACGGCCATCGAGGCGCGCGCGATGGTGCCCCGGGTGCTCGAACCGGCGGTCGAGGCGATCGCCGGCATGATCGACAAGGAACAGCAGATCCTGCTGCCGATGTGCCTGGACGCGCTGTCGGAGGCCGAATGGGGCGCCATTTCCCGCGGCAGCGCCGATCTCGGCTACTGCCTGGTGGTGCCGGAGGCCGCCTGGCTGCCGGAGGGTATGGAACCCGTCGCGGATGCGGGCGGCGACGGTCGCGTGCGGCTGCCGTCGGGATCGTTCACGACGGCGCAGCTGCAGGCCGTGCTGAACACGATCCCGTTCGACATCACGTTCGTCGACGCCGACGACACCGTGCGCTACTTCAGCGAAGGCAGCGAGCGGATCTTCGCGCGCACGCGCGCCATCATCGGCCGCAAGGTCGAGTACTGCCATCCGCCCAAGAGCGTGGCAATGGTGCAGAAGATCCTCGCCGACTTCCGCGAGGGCCGCGAGACGCACGCGCAGTTCTGGATCGAGCTGGGCGGGAAGTTCCTCTGCATCGAGTACTTCGCGCTGCACGACGAGGCGGGGACCTTCCTCGGTACGCTCGAAGTGAGCCAGAACCTGACCACCAAGCGCGCGCTGACCGGGCAGCAGCGCCTGCTCAACTATGTCGGCACGGGAGGACAGTCATGAATGACAGCACAGGAATGAACGGACAGTACGGCGTTGACGGCGGCCCGAGCTGGCTCATCCAGGTGGAGATAGTCAGCAGCATGGACGCGCGCGCGGCGATCGCAGCCGGGGAGCATCCACTGGCGCAGGTGCTCGCCGCCGTGGCCGCGCTGGCGCCCGGTCAGGCGCACCGGCTGATCACGCCGTTCGTGCCGGCGCCGCTGCTGGACAAGGTGCGGGCGCAGGGCCTGGCGGTGTGGACCGGGGCGGTCGCGCCGGGTGAGTTCCACAGCGTCCTGGCGCGCCTGCCGGGCTGAGCGGCGGCAAACGGGCCCATTGTCATCCGGGTCTGTTCCCTGCGCCGGCAAGCTGCTAAATTGGTCGTTCGGATCTTCGAACCCGGACAGGAATCGAACGACCATGTCCCGCAAGACCGGATTCAGTTCGGCGGCTCTCCTGCTGCCCGCAATCGTGTGCGCGGGCTGCTCGATGGCGCCGCCTCGGGTGGCCGGCGTGGCCGGCACGGCGCCTTCCGCCGATGTGCCGTGGACACCGCCCGCCCGGCAGGCAGCGGGAGCTGCCCCGGCGCAGCCCGACCTGCCCGATCAGGACGCGGTGTCACGGCAGCTCACCGGCCTGACCCTTGCCGGAATCGTCGACATTGCGCTGGCCAACAGTCCCGACACGCGCGCCGCCTGGGCCGAGGCGAAAGCCGCCGCAGCTGCCTACGGTTCCGCCCGCGGCGACTATTTCCCGCAGGTCGACGCCACTGTCGGTTTGGCCCGCGGCAACGGCAGCGGCGGCGACTGGTCCACCACCTACGGTCCCGGCGTCAGTCTCTCGTGGCGACTGCTCGACTTTGGCGGCCGCGGCGGTCGCGTGGAAGCCGCGCAGCAGACGCTGCTGGCGGCCGACTGGACGCACAACGCCGTCATCCAGGACGCCATCTTCACCGTCGAATCGGCCTTCTACCGCTACGCGGGGGCCAAAGCCATCCTCGAGGCCAATCGCGCCTCGTATGCCGAGGCCGAAAGCAGCGTGGTCGCGGCCGAGACGCGCCATGACGTGGGCCTGGCGACCATCGCCGACGTGCTGCAGGCACGCACGGCACGCGCCCAGGCGCAGCTGGACCTGCTGGCGACCGAGGGCCAGGTGCGCATCACGCGCGGCGCGCTGGCCGTGTCGATGGGGTATCCGGCGAACGTGCCCTACGACGTGGAGATCGCGGTACCGGCCATCCCGGTGGCGGGCATCGCGCACGAAGTAGAGACGCTGATTGCGCGCGCCGTCGCTGCGCGACCCGACCTGCAGGCGGCGCAGGCCCGCGCGCAAGCGGCATCGGCCCGCGTGCGGACCGCACGCTCGGACCTGTTGCCCTCGCTGTCGCTCGGCGCTTCGGCCGGCCGCACCTGGACCGACGGGCAGGACGACTACGAAGACCGCTCCGGCGGCTCGCTCGTCGTGAACCTGCCGCTCTTCGGCGGCTTCTCCGGCCGTCATGACCTGGCGCGCGCGCAGGCCGAGGCCGACGCCGCCGGCGAGCGCGCCCGCGCGCTGCGGCAGCAGGTCGTCTACGAGATCTTCGTCGCCCACAGCGATTTCCTGACCGCCGACGAGCGCGTGCGCGCCGTGGCGGAACTGCTGGCCAGCGCCTCGCGTTCAGAGGAGGTGGCCCGCGGCCGCTACCGCGAGGGCGTGGGCAGCATCCTCGACCTGCTCTCGGCGCAGCGCGCGCTGGCCGAGGCGCGGGCCCAGGACGTCAACGCGCGGCTCGGCTGGTTCATCGCCCTGGCGCAGCTGGCGCGCGACGCCGGCGTGCTGGGCCTTCATGGCGACAATCCGCTGGCCCAAGGCAACCCGCATCCCGAGGTCGAACGATGAAGTGGCGCAAGTCTGGAAGCGCATCGGGCCTGGCCGTGCTGCTGGTCGTGGCTGTTGTCACGGGCCTGGGCACGGGGTGCGACAAGGCCGGGGCCGACAAGGCCGTTGCCGACAAGGCCGGGGCGGCGAAGCCCGGCGGCAGCGGGGCCAGAGCCGGCGGAGGGCCCGGTGGTCGCGGCCCGGCGGCGGCGCCGGTCGTCACCGGTCTGGTGAAGGCGCAGCCGGTCGCGGTGCTGGTGGCGGCCGTGGGCACGGTCGAACCGATCGAATCGGTGGCGGTGCGGCCGCAGGTCGGCGGCGTCGTCACCGACGTGGCCTTCACCGAGGGCCAGGACGTGCGCGCCGGGCAGGTGCTCTTCCGCATCGACGCACGACCGCTGCAGGCCGCGCTCGACGCTGCCGAGGCGCAGCTGGCCCGCAACCGCGCGCAGGCCGCCAACGCCGCCGCGCAGGCCGAACGGTACGATCGCCTGGTCGAGAAGGACTATGTCACGCGCGAGCAGGCCGACGCCGCCCGCACGCAGGCCGACGTGTTCGCCGCCTCCGTGCTGGCCGACGAGGCCGCGGTGCGCCAGGCGAAGCTCAACCTGGCCTACGCCACCGTTTCCTCGCCCGTGGCCGGGCGCGCCGGCGCGGCCCTGGTCAAGCTGGGCAACGTCGTGGCCATCGGCGGACCGCCGCTGGTCGTGGTCAACCAGCTCGACCCGATCCGGGTGGCTTTCGCCCTGCCCGGCAGCCGCCTGCCCGAAGTGCGGCGCCACCAGGCCGGCGGCGCCCTCGTCGTGAGGGCAAGGCCGGCGGGCGCGACTGAAGCGGAGGCCGTGAGCGGCCGCCTCGTCTTCGTCGACAACGCCGTGGCCCCGAACACCGGCACGGTGGCGATGAAGGCCGAGTTCGCCAACACCGACCAGGCGCTCTGGCCCGGCCAGTTCGTCGACGTCGAAGTGGAACTCGCGATCGAGCAGGAAGCCCTGACGGTGCCCGCCGCCGCGGTCGTGACCGGCCAGGCCGGGCTGTTCGTGTACGTGGTCGATGCTGAGGCCAAGGCGCAGCGCGTCCCGGTCACCCTGCTGCGCACGGTGGGCGGGCTAAGCGTGGTGGCCGGCGGGCTCAGCGACGGCCAGGCCGTGGTCATCGACGGCCAGATCCGCGTGGTGCCCGGCGGCGCCGTGCAGGTGAAGGACAAGCCGGCGCCGGCGGCACCTGCCCAGGGCAGCGGCAAATGAACGTCTTCATCCACAGGCCGGTGATGACCACGCTGGTGATGATGGCCATCCTCGTGGCCGGAGTCATCGGCTACCGGCAGTTGCCGGTCAGCGACCTGCCCAACGTCGACTTCCCGACCATCTCGGTCTCGGCCAGCCTGCCCGGCGCCAGCCCCGAGACCATGGCCTCGGCCGTGGCCACGCCGCTGGAGAAGCAGTTCTCGACCATCGCCGGCATCGACAACATGACCTCGAGCAGCGCGATGGGCTCGACCAACATCACGATCCAGTTCCACCTCGACCGCGACATCGACGCCGCCGCGCAGGACGTGCAGGCGGCCATTGCCGATGTGCAGCGCCAGTTGCCGCGCGACATGCCCTCGCCGCCCTCGTACCGCAAGGTGAACCCGGCCGACCAGCCGATCCTCTACATCGTGCTGCGTTCACCGACATTGCCCCTGTCGACAGTCGACGAGTACGCGCAGACGACCGTGGCCCGCCGCATCTCGATGGTCAGCGGCGTGGCGCAGGTGCAGGTCTACGGTTCGCAGAAGTACGCCGTGCGCATCCAGCTGGATCCGGGAGAGCTGGCCTCGCGCGGGCTGGGCCTGGACCAGGTCGTGCAGTCGATCCAGTCGAGCAACGTCAACCTGCCGACGGGCACGCTCTACGGCAGCGAACGCAACCTGACGGTGCGGGCCACGGGCCAGTTGAATACGGCCGCGGAATACCGGCCGATCATCGTGGCCTGGCGCGACGGGGCGCCGGTCAGGCTGCAGGAGCTGGGGCGGGTCGTCGACAGCGTGCAGAACGACAAGGCCGCCAGCTGGTTCAAGGGCGAACGCGCGATCATGCTTGCGGTGCAGAGGCAACCGGGCACCAATACCGACGCCGTTTCCCATGCCGTGCGCGACCTGCTGCCCACGTTCCGCGACCAGCTTCCGGCCTCGACCGAACTGGAAGTGATGTTCGACCGCGCCGACCCCATCCGCGAGTCCGTGCACGACGTCAAGCTTACGCTCGGGCTCACTCTGGTGCTGGTCATCCTGGTCATCTTCCTGTTCCTGCGGAACCTCTCGGCGACGATGATCCCGAGCCTGGCGCTGCCCATGTCGATCGTGGGCACGTTCCCGATCATGTCTGCACTCGGCTACAATCTCGACAATATCTCGCTGATGGCCCTGACCCTGTCGGTGGGCTTCGTCGTCGACGACGCCATCGTCATGCTCGAGAACATCTACCGGCACATGGAGATGGGCAAGCCGCCGCTGCAGGCGGCGCGCGACGGGGCCAGGGAAGTCAGCTTCACCATCGTCTCGATGACGTTGTCGCTGGCCGCGGTGTTCATCCCCATCCTGTTCATGGGCGGCATCATGGGGCGGCTGTTCCAGGAGTTCGCCGTGGTCATCATGGTGGCCATCCTGGTCTCGGGCTTCGTGTCGCTCTCGCTCACCCCGATGATGTGCAGCCGCTTCCTCAAGCCGCACCACATGAAGCACAACCGCTTCTACGACGGCATCGAGCGCGTGTGGGTGGTCGGTCTCGCGTTCTACGAGCGCACCCTGGCCATCGCGATGCGCCGCAAGAGCGCCACCCTCCTGCTGTCGGCGGCCATCTTCGCCGGCACGCTGGTGCTGTTCCGGGTGGTGCCCAAGGGCTTCATCCCCTCGGCCGACACCGGCTTCCTGAACGGCACCACCGAGGGCGCCGAGGGGCTCTCGTTCGAGTCGATGAAGGAACACCAGCAGGCAGCCGCGGCCGTCCTGGCGAAGGACCCGAACGTGGATGTCTTCATGTCCAGCGTGGGCGCGGGCGGCCCCACCTCGTCGGGGAACCAGGGCCGCTTCTTCGTGCGCCTGAAGCCGCGCGACGAGCGGCCGCTGGGCGCCGACGATGTCGTGGCCAGCCTGCGCCGCGAGTTGGCCAAGGTGCCCGGCCTGAAGGTGTTCCTGAATAACCCGCCGGCCATCAACATCGGCGCCCGCTTCGCCTCGGGCCTCTACCAGTTCACGATGCAGTCCTCCGACCTGGACGCGCTCTACGCCTCGGCGCCGAAACTGGAGGCACGCCTGCGGCAGGAACCGAAGCTGCGCGACATCAACAGCGACCTGCGCGTGAGCAACCCGGAGATCAACGTCGTGATCGACCGCGACCGCGCCGCTTCGCTCGGGGTGACACCGCAGGTCATCGAGGAGACACTCTACTCGGCCTTCGGCACGCGGCAGGTGACCACCATCCTGGCGCCGGACAACCAGTACAACGTGCTGCTGGAACTGCTGCCCGAGGCGCAGCGCGACCCGTCGGCGCTCGAGAAGCTCTACGTGCGCGCGAGCGGCGGACAGCTGGTGCCGCTGGGCGCCGTGGCGCGGCTGGAGCCGGGAGTGGGGCCGTTGACGGTCAACCACGCCGGGCAGTTGCCGGCGGTCACGGTGTCGTTCAACCTGGGTGAGGGCGTGGCGCTGAGCGAGGCCGTCGAGATCGTGAACCGGGCCGCGCTCGAGACGCTCCCGGCCGGGATCACCACCAGCTTCGCTGGCACGGCGCAGGCCTTCAAGGCCTCCCAGTCGGGCCTGTTGACGATGCTGGTGCTGGCCATCCTCGTGATCTACATGATCCTCGGCATCCTCTATGAGAGCTTCGTGCACCCGATCACCATCCTGACCGGATTGCCCTTCGCCCTGTTCGGCGCGCTGCTGACGCTGCTCATCTTCCGGGTGGAACTCGACATGTTCAGCTTCGTCGGCCTGATCATGCTCATCGGCGTGGTGAAGAAGAACGCCATCATGATGATCGACTTCGCCATCGACGCGCGGCGCGAGGGGCTGGGTGCCGAGGAGGCCATCGTCAAGGCCTGCAGCATCCGTTTCCGGCCCATCATGATGACGACGATGGCGGCGCTCATGGGCACGCTGCCCATCGCCCTGGGCATGGGTGCCGGCGCCGAGGCGCGGCAGCCGCTGGGCCTGACGGTGGTGGGTGGCCTGCTGTTCTCGCAGTTGATCACGCTGTACGTGACGCCGGTGTTCTTCACGTACCTGGACCGGCTGCAGGTGTGGCTGGGGCGGGGTCGGAAGCGGGCCGAAGCCTGACCGCCGGGCGCACCCGGGAAAGGCGCCGCTTGCCGCCGATTTCAGGCTGTGGTATGAGGTTGGAGCCACGACGGTGCTTCCCGCCGCGGCGAAAGGCGGCACCATGAGTCGGATCGTGATTCTCGGCGCCGGTGTGTCGGGGCACACCGCCGGGGCCTTCGCCCGCCATTGGCTGGGACGCGAGCACGACGTGGTCGTGGTCTCGCCGCGCCCGGACTACAACTGGATCCCCTCGAACATCTGGGTCGGCGTCGGGCTGATGAAGCCGGCGCAGGTCGTCTTCCCGCTGGCGCCGGTCTACGCGCGCGCGGGCATCGAGTTCGTGCAGGCGCGGGCCGTGGCGCTGCATCCGGAGGGCGGTGTCGACGATGCGCGCCCCTATGTGGTCGTGGAATCGACCGCCGGGGCCGAGCCGTCGCGTTCGGAGATCCGCTACGACTACCTGATCAACGCCACCGGCCCGAAGCTCAATTTCGGCGCCACGCCGGGCCTGGGGCCGGCGGGGCACAGCCTTTCGGTGTGCACCCCTGACCATGCCGCGGCGGCGGCGCAGGCCCTGTCCGTGGCGGTCGAGCGCATGCGCCGCGGCGAGCGGCAACGCTTCCTGGTGGGCACGGGCCATGGCGGCTGCACCTGCCAGGGCGCCGCCTTTGAGTACATCGTCAACCTGGAATTCGAGCTGCGGGCGCGCGGAGTGCGCGACAAGGCCGACATCACCTGGATCTCGAACGAGTACGAGATGGGCGATTTCGGCATGGGCGGCATGCACGTGCAACGCGGCGGCTACATCACGCCCAGCAAGATCTTCACCGAGTCGCTGTTCGCCGAGCGCGGCCTGCGCTGGCTGACCCGCGCGCATGTGCGCCAGGTCGAGCCGGGCCGGGCCCACTACGTGACGCTCGAGGGCGAGGAACGCACGCAGGAGTTCGATCTGGCGATGCTGCTGCCCCCGTTCGCGGGGGTCGGCCTGCAGGCCTTCGATCGCATGGGCGCCGACATCACCTCGGGCGTGTTCATGCCGAGCGGCTTCATGCGGGTGGACGGCGACTACGCGCCGAAGCCGTACGAGCAGTGGTCGGCGCGCGACTGGCCGCGGACCTACCAGTCGCCTGCCTACCCGAACCTGTTCGCGGCGGGCATCGCCTTCGCGCCGCCGCACGCCATCTCGCGGCCGCGGCAGAATCCGCAGGGCGTGGCGATCACGCCGGCGCCGCCGCGGACCGGCATGCCGTCGGCGATGATCGGCAAGGCCGTGGCGCGCAACATCTGCGACCTGGTCGGGGGTGCGACCACGCCCCGGCACACGGCATCCATGGCCGAGATGGGGGCTGCCTGCGTCGCCTCGGCTGGCGCCAACCCGTTCACGGGAACCGCGGCCGCCATGACGGTGTTTCCCATAGTTCCCGACTTCGAGAAGTACCCCGAGTACGGCCGCGACCTGGACCTGACGTTCGGCGAGATCGGGCTGGCCGGTCACTGGATCAAGATCATCCTGCACCACATGTTCCTGTACAAGGCGCGGTTGCTGCCCGGCTGGCGCCTCATCCCGGAGTAGGAGTCATGAACAGTACCGACCAGCGGGCGCGAGATGAACACCTCAATGAGGCGTTCTACGCCACCAAGCCCACACGCTCGACCGTCTTCCTGCGCACTTTCCTGCCGTGGCAGTTCTGGCGCTTCGCGGAGATCAACCTGCGGATGATCCGCATCATCGGCAAGAGCCACGGGAAGCACGGATGAGCAGCGGTCGCCTGCCCGGCACCTGAAGAAGCGCGCCGCCGTTCATCGCCGGCCGCCCGGCGGCCTACCGGCGCGTGGAGCCTTTCGCGACCCAGCCCACGGCGAAGATCAATGCCCGCACCGCGATCACGACCAGCAGCGCCGTGACGAGGATCTTCCAGAACGGGCCGTAACGGGGATGCGCCCGCGTCTGGACCGTGCGACCGAACTGGTCGACGACGGTGTAGCTCTTGGCGTGTGCCATCAGCAGGGCCAGCGGTACGCAGAGGGCGCCCAGCACCACGAAGAGCCGGTCCAGCCGGCTGGTCAGGTGTTCGCGAAGCCAGTCCATCCCCGGTGCCTCCTTTGGCGGGTCGGCTCGTGATCCGTCCGGGTCACGCGCCCGCCAGACTAGCACCGGTGACGCGGGAATGCCGCGCCCATTTTCGCGTCTTCCGCTCCCGATTTGCCCGCGGCCGTCGCTCGGGCTATTCTGGGGGCCTTCCAACCGATCACGTGAGGGGCCGCCGGGCCGGAGCTGCGGGATGCAGCGCGGTCGGCGGCGTTATCCGGGGGTGGGTCCATGTTCCGTCATTCGTTCGTGCTGACTGCCGTTGTTTCCCTGGCGCTGTGCGCTGTGGCGTTGCCGGCCGCCGCCCAGTCCGATCCCGCGCCCGCCGCCGTCGACTCGTTGTCGGCGCCGGTCGACCTGCCGGCGCCGCCGGTGTCGGTGACGCCTGCGCCGGAGCCCGAGCCGATGGCTGCTCCCGTGGCTGCCCCCGCGGCGAGTCCCTGGCCGGAGTCGGCCGTCGCGGTCCCGACCGCCACGGCGCCGCTGTTCAATGCGACCGCCGACACGCTGACGGTGCTGGTGGACTACCGCGCCGAGGCCGAGATCCAGCGCGACCTGCAGAACGCGGTCGCCGAGAAGGCCCAGGCCGAGCGTCGCACCGAGCGGGCGCGCATGCTGGCGAAGCTGGCCGAGTCGCGCATCGAGATCAAGGTGAGCGAGATCAAGGCGCTGGAAGCCGAGATCGGTTTTGCCAAGACGGAGAAGAACGAGGGCAAGCGCACCGAGCTGGAAGCCCGCAAGAAGTACGCCGGCAGCGAGAAGCAGCTGCTGGAGAAGCGGCGCGACCTGCGCCAGCGTGAGATCGAGACCGCCCGTGCGGTGCGGGCCTACCACGAGGCGACCGAGAAGGCCTGCCGCCTGGAGATGGACCTCGCGGTCAATCGCCGCGAACGGGCGTCCATTACCAGCACGGTCGACCCGGGCGCGGCCCGCGAATTCAATCGCCTGCAGGCCGAGATCACGAAGCTGGAAGGCCGCGTGCTCGAGGCCCAGGTCGAGCAGGCCGGCAAGCGCAAGGACCTGGCCGACCAGGAAGTGCAGCTGGGCAAGGTGCGCAAGGCCGTCTTCGAGTCGCAGCTGAAGGTGACCCAGGGCGGGCGCTGAGCCCCGGCGGCATCGCGAAGAGTGGAATGAAGAGACTGGAACGAAGTGAGCGGCCGCCGGGCCCGATACCCGGCGGCCGCTCTGTCTTTCCGGCTCCCCGATCGGACAGGCCTCAGGGAGCCTCGGCCGCCGACCGCAGCAGGGCCTTGAGTTCCGCGTAGTTTCCCGGCTGGGAAAGGTCGTGGTCTGTCAGGTTGTAGACGGACACCTTCCGGTTCGAGCCGTCCAGGATGATGACGTCGCGATACGTGATGTCCCAGGGCGACCAGATGAGCTGTTGGGCGGTCTCCTGCAGCCATGGCAGGTCCTTGCCGACGCAGGCGGCGGCATTGCCGCTTTCGTAGCCGACCTGGTTGACGCCGAGGATCTGGACGTTGTCGGCCCAGCCTTCGCCCCTGATCTCGTCCTGCAATATGTCGAGGTAGCCGAACTGGCTAACACAGTAGCCTCAGGTGGCGTGCCCGAAATACCAGGCCGAGACCTTCTGCAGGTAGTCGCGCGGTGAGACAACCTGCGCGCCGGTCGGCGAGGCCGGGTTCACGTCGAGGACCGCGAAATCGGGCACGGCGGAGGTACCCGGCACGGCCGGGTCGTCGTCGCCGCAGGCGGTGGCCATGACGGCCAGCGCGATCAGCGGCAAGAGGCGAGTGAGGAACTTCCGGTTCAAGCGCACGCTCCTTGTCTGTGCAACCCGATCGAGCACGGTCCAATGGGGCACAACCTAGTCCCGGTTCGCGCCGCGCACCATACGCTTGCGCCGGCGATGCCGCCACAGGCCCGCTTCCACCAGGCGCCGCGTGAAACCGATGTGACCTTCGGGGTCCTGGGCCAGGCACATGTCCGCGCCACCGAACCCGTCGGGCGGGAAATAGATCCCGCAGTTGGCATTGATCTCGAGCATCCAGGGCGTGCCTTCGCTGTCCACCCGGATGTCGCAGCGGCCGAAGCCGGCGCCCTTGAGCGCGACGAACAACCTGGCCGATTCGTCCTGCAGCCGCCGCGCCAGCTTGCGGTCGGTGACCGGGCCCGACGACATCCGGTCGTAGTCGACCCACTTCATCTTCTCGTGCTTGAAAGTCTCGCCCTCGGGGAAACTGTACTGGACGGGCGGGTAGGAGCGCGGCCGCTCCGGGCGGCCCGGCACCTCGGCCACCAGGACCGTGCACTCGGTGCCCTCGATGAACTCCTCGATGAGCGCGGCGCCGTGCCGCGTGATCATCTTGCGGGCCTGGCGGCGCAAGCCGGCTTCGCTCGCCACGCGCGAGGCGCGGCTCAGGTCCACGCTGGCATAGCTGCTGTGGTGCTTGACGATCAGCGGGTAGCGCAGTCTGGCCGCGGCGCGCTCGACGTCACGCTCGGTGCGCGCCAGCACATGGGCCGGCGTGGCGATGCCCAGTTCGCGGCAGACGCGCTTCATCGTCACCCGCGACGGTTCGTAGAACTCGGAGGTGGCGCCGGTGAACGGCAGGTTCAGGCGCTCGAGCGCCCGCACCACTTCGATGCCCGGTACGTTGCACTCGGGCGTGCCGTCGCAGAGGTTGAAGAACACGTCGAAGCCCTCGCGGGCCAGGCGACGGATGGCCTGCACCGAGGTTTCCTTCTCCAGCGTCTCCACGTGCCAGGTTGCATCCGGCAGGTACGGCCGCGGGTCGCATGGCCAGTCATCGGCGGGAAACGGCGTAGTCTCCAGGTCTTGGGGAGTCAGCAGGCAGATGCGCACGTGAGGGCGGCCTTTCACGGCTGGGAGGTCAGTCAAGGGCGGGTGCGACGTTCCGGAACCTGGGCTCGGACGTCCTGCCGCCCGCGGCCACGTCACGACCGCTCGAGCGTGAACGATAGCATAGTGGGCACGGTCCCGTCGAGGATGTCTGCAGTGACCGATGAAGAGAAGCCGGCCGTGCTCTCGCGAACACGGCCGGCCTTGCCGGATCCCGGTTGCAGGTGCGGTCAGCGGACCAGGGCCAGCTTGCGAACCAGGGTCGTGGTGCCGGGACTTTCCGCGCGCAGGAAATAGATGCCGCTGGCCACGCCGCGCCCCGCATCGTCCTGCCCGTCCCACACCACGGTGCGCCAGCCGGCGTCCACGCGACCCGAATACAGCGTGCGCACACGGTGGCCCCGCACGTCGTGGACGGCCAGGGTCACCGCGCGCGTGGAATCCAGGTACATCTGCACCGACACCGACGGATTGAACGGATTCGGGTAGGGCAGCCCGAGGGCAAGCGGCGCCGAAGGGATCTCGCGTCCATCCACGGCCGAGACGCCCGGTGACGACAGGGTCCCGTCGCGCTTCATGTTGCCCTTGTAGGTCGGCCAGTACGCCACCAACGGGCTGTGCGCGAACGGCAGGTCCCAGACATGGCAGCGGAAATCCCAGCCGGCGTAGACCAGGTCCACGTCCAGGTCGCCGTCCAGGTCGGTCACCACCGGCGACGTGCGCACCGGCCCGCTCAACGTGATCGGGAAGCCGTTCATCAGCAGGCCGTTCGCGTGGTAGGCGTACAGGTTGTAGGGGGCGCCGATGTCGCCGCCGCCGATGCCCTGGATGATCTCAGGCACGCCGTCGCCGTCCAGGTCGCCGACGACAGGGCTTGCTTCCGAGGACCCGGGCAGGTCCACCGGCCAGCCGGACTTGACCAGGCCCGACGTGCCGTCGCTGGTCTTCGTGCTGAGGACCACCAGCTTCGCACTGAGGCCCGTGGAATTCGGCGTGTAGATGATCTCGAGCCAGCCGTCGCCGTCCAGGTCGGCGAGCGCCGGGCTGTTCACCCATTCGCCGCTCGCGTTGTACGGCATCAGGCGCGGGTAGCCGGGATAGTCCGTGCCGTCGTGCTTCACGGCGTAGACATAGCGCCAGTTGTCGTAGAAGACGAGCTCCGGCCGGCCGTCGCGGTCCAGGTCGCCGCACGCGATATCGGAATGGACCGAGCCGTTGACCACCCGCGGGAATCCGGGCGGAAACGCGCCGTCGTGACGCAGGGCCATCAGCCGCTTCTGGCCGCTCGCGTCGTTCTTGGTGCCGAAGACGATCTCCCTGGCGCCGTCATCGTCCAGGTCGACCAGCGTCGGCCCGCTGCGCGACCATTCCCAGGTGGCGCCCGGCCGGATGTAGAGGACACCGTTCGTGGCGGGATCGGTGTCGCCGTCGAGGACCTCGCTGCCGTCCACGTTCCAGGCCCAGACGACGCCGTTGAGGGTGTTGACCACGATCTCGGGCTGGTGGTCGCCGTCAATGTCGCCGATCGCCGGGGCTGCCCAGTTGAAGGGGTTGCCGGCGGTGCCCGTCAACGCGCGCGGCCAGCCCGGCAGTTCGCTGCCGTCGGCCTTGAAGATGTGCACCTTGGCCTCGGGGCTGCGCTGGCTGACGATGAACTCCTGGCCCGGCACGCCGTCCAGTTCGCCCATGGCCACGGCCGACAACTCCGCCAGCGCTCCAATGGGGAAGTTCGAGAACTGGCCCAGCGTGAGGGCCTGGCCGTCGCCGTCCCGCAACTCGGTGCCGTCGTGGTGCCAGGCCCAGACCTGGCTGCTGGCGAGTACCACTTCCGACCCGCCGACACCGTCGACATCGCCCACGGCCAGCGGGCCGCTCGTCTCGCCGTTGAAGGCGGCGGGGAAGCCATCCATCTCGCCCGGTGCCGTCGACAGGCTGATCACCGTCGAGGCAGGGCCGGGCACACGCGTCGAATCCACGGCCACCACGCGGTAGTGGAAGGGTGTCAGCAGGGGCAGGCCGGTGTCGGTGAAGGTGCAGACGCCGGCCACCACATCCGGATTGACGCGCGTCCAGGGGCCCGACGCGGCATTCGCGCGGTAGACGTTGTACCCGTAGACCACCGGTCCGGTCGGGGGATCCCAGGTCAGCGCGATCGTGTCGGGTCCCAGTTCGGTCGTGGCCTCGAGGTCGGTCGGCACTGCCGGACGGCGAAGGGTGAAGTCGTGCCGCATCTGGCGTCCGTACCCATCCTGGATGAGCAGCCACGCCGAACCGTCCTGGGCGGTGTCGGCCAGCGCCAGCGAGAAGGGTGCGCCGGCCGTGCCGTGCCCGAGCAGCCCCAGCGAGGTCCACGTGGCCAGCGTGTCGTGCAGGACCACGTTCGGGCTGGCCGTCCGCAGCCGGCCGGTCAGCGTTCCCGAGGCGCCGGCGCCGAAATTCTTCACGTCGACGGTGACGGCCACCCGTTCGCCGTTCTCGACGATGCCGTTGCCGTTGCCCCAGGCCGTGTCCTGCCAGTCGAGCGTGTCGACCTCGGGCTCGGGTGCGTTCAGCGGGATCGTGATCTCCGAGAACCAGTGGGTCGCGCCCGACCACACATCCGAGCGGAACAGAATCGGGTGCCCATCGGGAAGGCTGCTGGCGAAATCGACGAGGATCGGCGCCGTGGTCGCCGTCGTCGCACCTGCCGCGGCATTGCTCATCGCGGCACTGGCCGTCACCACGGTCACTCCCGGCGTGGTGGTCGTCAGCGCGCCACGCAGGCTCGTGGCGGATGAGGTGCCCGAATTCACGTACGTTGGCGTGAAGGCGATGCGCTCCCCGGCGTCGATGACGCCGTTGCCGTTGCCGATGCTGCCACCCGTGCCGTTGTCTGCCAGGGGCAGGCCGGTGATCTTCAGGTAGCGGGTGCTCAGGGTCACGGGGATGGAGCGGGAGTGCGCGGCCAGGTCGCGGCCGGTCACCTTCAGAACGGCCGTGCCGGCGCTGGGCGCCAGGAAGGCCAGCGTGACCTGTCCGGCGGCATTGGTCGTGCCCCAGACCAGTTCCTCGCCGGCCTTGGCCAGGCAAACCTGCGCGCCGGCCACCGGGGTGCCGCCCGATGTCACGGTCACGGCCACGTTCCTCTGGCCGGCGGCGATGCTCGCCGGCGCCGTCACGGTGATGGCCTTCGGTGCGGCGCTCCACAACGCCAGGGCGGGATCGCCCAGCAGCGTGTAGTTCTCGTATGTCCAGCGATCAAGGTAGTTGTCCACGGTCGCCGCCAGGAACGGCAGGCGGCTCAGGGCCATCAGGCGCCCCACACGATACTCGCCGAGGCAGTACATCTGCGAGAAGAATTCCTGCTGGTAGTAGTTCGCCGCGGTGGGAAAGGCTTCGCGTACGGAGCCGAGCGCGCAGACGGCGCCGCCATTCGGGTTCTGCAGGAAGCGTTCCATCAGGCAGCTGTTGTCGAAGGCTGCCGAGGCGCAGTTCAGCCCGAACAGGAGGAACTGGTGGTCGCCGTTCGTCAGGTTGTCGGCGTCGGTGGTCATGAAATCGGCATCGCCCACCGACATGTTGAAGAAGTACCCGTGCCCGATCTGGTTGACCACGCCGTAGTGCCCGGTGTTGAGGGAGTCGATCAGGGTGGCGCGCGTCAGCGGCAGGTCGCGGGGGAACAGGGCGTCGGTCTCGTACATCCGGAGGGTTTCCATGTCCGTGCACGGACCGACAAGGTTGTTCACCTGCTCGTCAGCGAAGCTGGCGCCGTCCATGAAGATCGTCGTCCCCGGGGTGTAGGTCTCGGGGAACAGCACCTCGGCCGCGAACAGCACCCGGTTCGTCCACGCGGCGCCGGCCGCCTGCGATTCGTAGTTGATGACCTTCTGCACGAAGAGGTCTGCCTCTGTCGTGTTGTCGACCGGGGCGCGGCCCAGGTAGACCTCCTCGGCGAAATCGACCAGATCGCCCGGATTCTCGTAGCGCGCCGGCTGCCCGAAGTTCGCATCGGGGTCGGCATTCCAGTTGCCGTCGAGGCAGGCGAAATAGAGGTCGCAGGGGATTGCCGTGTACCTGTTCGGGGGATACAGGCTGTTGTAGATGATGCGCGGGGGAATGACCTCCGAATCGCCGCCCAGCAGTACGTACTGCACGCCCCATTTCTCGTAGGCGTCGCGGATGTAGAGACGGATGGTCTCCTGGATGTCGGAGCCGTTGCGGAAATTCGCGGCGATGTACTCGCGGGTGGCCACGACCGTCGGCATGCCCCGCGCGGTGCGGTAGTCGGCCAGCACCTGGAAAGAGGGGGCCAGCGCCGCGTTCGTGATGATCAGGCAGGTCACGGGGCTGCCGGACAGGCTCGGCGTCTTGTCGGGCTGGAAGCCGCCGGCCGGCACGGCCACGTCGGCGCCGTCCTGGCGCGCGATCAGCGGCAATGCGTCGGCGTTGTCGACCAGCTGCTCCAACGTGCGACGGGCTTCCTCGGCCTCGCCAGGCACCCGACGTTCGCGCACGGCGCGTTCCTGTCGGCCGCCATCCGCACCGTAGGACACCCGCACGGCATAGGCATCCAGGAACTCGCACGCAGTCGCATCATCGCCGGCCAGCGGCCGCAGCGGCGCCACGGTCACGGTCACCAGCTGGTAGCCCCGCCACCACTGAACGGAATGGGCCACGGCCCAGTCCGTCGCGGGTCCGGCATCGCCGGTGGCCAGCTTCCCGCCCCGCGTGGTGAACACATCGCCTGCGACCGCCAGGCGGTCCGGGGCCTTCACCGGGTGCGTGGCGATGGGCTCGATGCTGATGCTCTCGACGCTCCGGTCGGCAGGCACCACCAGCAGATGGTGCCGTACCGGGATCAGCAGCCGGCCCGGCTCCGGCAGCAGGCGTGTGTCCGGCAGTTCGACGGCTACGCCGCCGTTCGTGTCCGGCCGCCAGGCCAGTCGGGCGATGTCGAATCCGGATTCGTGGATGACGGCGCCGGCAGGCGACGATGCGGCCCATGCCGGAACGGTGGAGGCGGCCCACATCAGGGCGGCTCCGAATATCGCCAACAGGGAACGAATGCCAGGGGCGCGGCTGAACATGCATGGCCTCCGGTGCGGGGTGATGGAGCGTGGCGTGAGCGTGTACCTTACGCTGCGGGGCGCGTCCGTGCGCTCCGGTTGCCTCGACAAAGGGTACCACATTTCGAATCGGTCCGGCAAAGGACCTGCCCTGCGCGGCCGCCCGCATCGCCATGCCTGCGGCCTGATAATGCGCCTTCATTCGCGAGCCACCCGCGCACCCAACTCAACTGCTGGCTGCACACGGCCTTGGCTGTCCCGTCGCCGGCGGGCGAGGGGCCTCGAACACCGTTCGGGCAGCCCCGCCTGCCCGTCGCGACTTTTCCGGTTTCCCCCGCGACGCCGGGGCCTCATCTTCGCCTTCATGAACGATCACGCCGGGCATCGCACCGACTTCACGGACTGGTACGCCGCCCGCTGGCCGCTGCTCAGCGCCGGCGGTGTCTGGCTGCGCGGAGGCGAGCTCAATACGGTGCCGCCTGCCGAGTGGGAGCGGCGTCCGTACCGCGTGCTGGTGACGCGCCTGTCGACGTACCGCGATACCGCCGTCTCGACTTCGCACCTGCTGATCCACGCGCTGCTGGCCCAGCTGGACGGCGTCTATCCCGACCTGGCCTGGCTGCCCCCGCCGCGCGACGGCGAGATGATGACGGAAGACGGCGTGCCCTGGCTGCTGGGCACGCAGACGAAGCACGGCGTACGCGCCTTCGATTGCCTGGCGGTCTCCCTCTCGGTGCCGCAGGAAACGGTGAACCTGGCGGCGATGCTGCTGCGCAGCGGCATTCCCACCCACCGCGAAGAACGGCTGGATGATGCCACGTCGCCGCTCGTCATCGCCGGCGGCGCCAGTGTCGGCGCAGCCGCGGCGCTGTACGGCGACGAGGCCGGGGTCGACGGCATCTTCGTCGGCGACCGCCACGATGCCATCAGTGAGATGTTCCGCCGCTGCCGTGAAGGACGTGCCCGCGGGCTGGACAAGCGCGCGATCCTCGCGACGCTGGTCGATATCAGCGGCTTCATCCTGCCCGGCACCCCCACGGCCGCAACGCCTGCTGCGCGCGCTCCGGCCGCCGCCGGGGCCGCAACGCCGCTGCCGCCGGCCTCGGCGATGCCCGTGAGCTATGACCCGGCGCGCACCGGCATCGTCACGGTGCCGGTCACCGAGGGCTGTCGCTGGAAATGCAGCTTCTGCTACGAGTCGTGGCTGCACCCGCAATACCGCAGCGTGCCCGGCGACGACATCGATGCGCGCGCCCGCGAACTCAAGGCGTGGTCGGGCGCCCATCGTGCCGAGATCTTCAGCTTCAACTTCGACATGCACGAGGACATCCGCGGCATCATCGACCGGCTCAGCGGGCGCTTCGACCGGCTGGGCCTCAAGAGCCAGCGCTTCGACCAGCTGGCCGGCGACCCGCGCATGCTGGAGTTGATGCACGCCGTCGGCAAGACCAGCATCACCTGCGGCATGGAGGGCATCTCGGACCGCCTGCGCGCCTACCTGAACAAGCGGCTCGAGGATGCGAAGCTGCGTCGGGCCCTGGTGGCCATCGCCGCGGCGCCGCTGCGGCAGGTGAAGATCTTCCTGATCGCCACCGGTCGCGAGCGCGACGACGACTTCGCCGAGTTCGCCGCCCTGCTGGCCTGGTTTCGCGAGGAGCTGGCGGGCCAGGGCCGGCGGCCGCGCATCATCTTCTCCATCACCCCGCTGGTGCATTTCCCTTCCACGCCCCTCGTCTTCGAGGCGCCGCCTTCGCCGGCCCAGGTGGCGCAGGTCGTGCGTCGCATGGCCGTCACCATCAAGCGCGCCGGGTTCCAGGTGCGGGCCGCCGCGCGCGATCCCGAGGCGATTGTCTCGCAGGCACTGGTCAGCGGGCGGCATCCGGCGGCGCCGGCCAGCGAACCGTACACCCCCGACGGTGATGCGCGGGCCGTGTGGCGCGCCGTGGTCGCCGCCGTGCGGGCGCACGGCTTCGTCTACTACGACGCCATCACGCACGACTTCCAGGTCGACTTCCTGGACCGGCTCGCCCGCGAGGGTGGCCTGGGGGACGCCCCGCACGCGGAGGGGGCGGGCCCGTCGCAGCGGCCGCCCGCGGTCCTCGGCACGGCCGAGGAACCGGTGCGCCGCGTGCATGCGCTCAGCCTGCGCGGGCTCGACGCCCCGGCCGGGCCGGCCGTCGCTGCGGCCGCCCCTGCCGACCGCGCCGTGCGACCGCCGCGTTCGGCGCGTGCCGGCGACGCCGAAGTGCCCGCGATCCGGCGCCGCGTGCTGGCCGCGCGCCGCGACCGCCGCGAGGTGACGTTCGCCGTAGACCTTGGGCCGGCCGCCGCCGGACTGTCGCGCGGCTACGTGGCGGCGGCGCTCGGTCGCGCCTTCATGCTGGCCGACGGCGAACTGGTTGACACCTTCCGCGGTCCCGGCAGTTCACGGTGGAGCCTGAAGGATCTCCCGTGCCGCCTGGTGGGACACGATCGCCTGGGCCTGTTCTGGACGACGGCGGGCGCCGCGCGCGTGGAGGCCCGCTGCCTTGAAGACGAAGTGTTTGTGAGTGGGGTGAACGCGGCCTTTGCCCCGTGGGGCCGACTCCTCGGCGGCAATGTCGCCGACCTGCCGCAGCCACGGCTGGCCTTCGCCGCCCCGTTCGCGGCCGACGGCCCGGCCTGGCTGGCCGCACACCACCTCCGTTACGTGCAGCGGCGGCTGCCGGACGGTCCCGGCTGCCGCTGCGAGGTGGCGCGCGATTCACTGCGCAAGAAGCTCGTCCTGGACTATTCGCAAAGGCAGCTGCCGGACGGCGGCTGCGAGGTGGAAGTCGTTCCCGGCGAGCGCTTCGAGCCCGAGACCTTCTGCCGCGAGGCCTTCGCCCTGCCCGAGCCCGCGGATCAGGCCCGCATCACCGCATCGGCGAGGTTGTTCGCCATTCCCGCCGCCGCGGCAGTCCCTTGACCGCGCGGAAGCTGACCAGCTTCTGCTGCCGCTCGTCCCACAGGTTCATGGCCATCGACCGCAGGCTGCGTCGCAGCGTCAGCGGCTCGATGTGCTGCAGCGTCGGCACCGAATCCTGGCATGCCTGCAGGTGGTAGTTGGGGATGCGCGGGCGCAGGTGGTGGATGTGGTGCAGCCCGATGTTGCCGGTGAACCACTGCAGCACCCGCGGCAGCTTGTAGTAGGAACTGCCCATCAACGCGGCCTCGATCGGCTCCCACTCCTCGTGGCGGCTCCAGTGCGCGCCTTCGAACTGGTGCTGCACGTAGAACAGCCACACGCCCACGGTCCAGGCGATGACGATCACCGGCAGCTGCACCAGCAGGTAGTTCTGCAGCCCGAACGTCAGGCTGGCCACGACGCCGATCGCCACCAGCGCCAGGTCGTTCAACAGGACGCTCAGGACGGCGGCGCGCCCCGCGCTCGGCCGCGGGATGCGGTAGGCGATGAGCGACAGGTAGAACGGGACGATCAGCAACAGGAAGAACGGATTGCGCACGAGCCGGTAGCCGAGGCGCTTGCGGCGCGACGAGGCCAGATACTCCTCCACCGTCATCGTCCAGACATCGCCCGTGCCGCGGTTGTCCAGGTCGCCGGCGGTCGTATGGTGCTTGATGTGCGAGTACTTCCAGTCGTCGAACGGCGTAAAGGTCAGGATGCCGGTGATGGTGCCCACGATGCGGTTGGCCCGGCGCGACGCGAAGAACGAGTCATGGCAGCAGTCGTGGAAGAAGATGAAGACGCGCATCATCAATGCGGCGGTCGGCAGCGCCAGGATCAACGTCACCAGGTAGGGCCAGCCCTGCAGGCGCGTGTAGACCATGAAGGCCAGGAGCGACAGGTAGGGGACCAGCGTGTTGACCATCTGCCAGATCCCCTTGCGCGCGTCCGACCGGCCGAAAGGCGCGATCTCCCGCGACAGGGTGGCCTTATCGATCATCGCGCGCAGGCGCGGCGACTCCGTCATGCTATCTCCTCGGTCGAACGCCGATGTTGGTGGTTGCGTCCTGCCTATTTGACGGGACGCTGCCCCAGGATGCGGGCAGGCAGGGTGATGATGGCCTTGAACAGAGCCAACACGGCTCCGACAGTGATGCCGACGAGCCGGAACGGGATCAGCAGCAACCAAACCAGAGGATAAAGGAACAGTCCCAGCACGGCCACCGGCCAGCACAGGACGAACAGGATGCACCACAGCAGGAACTTCAGCACACGAATCCTCCGGTTGCCGGGGAGCATAACCGCTGGGTGCCGCGGGACCAAGCCCGATCAGGCCATTCGGTCCCCGCAAAGGCCCCTATTGCCAGGTTCGGACACCGCCCGGGGAGCGTAAATCGCTTGAAATGGTCCGGAACTTGCGATAACGTCCATGGGTGTTTTTCAAGGCTGTTTTCCACTTCCGGTCCGCCCGCCTGCCGGCGCCGGGCTCGGAGGTCAGGATTTCCCCGGCCCCCGGGGGATACGGTCCGGCACCGGCCGGGCCCGATGGAAGCGCAAGGGGTCACGCCGGAAGTGGCCGGCGGCCCTGCGCGCTTGTAAGCCGGACAGCCGGCATTTGGAGAGACGACCGTGAAGAAACTGTACGTGGGCAACCTGCCCTTCAGCGCGACCGAGGACGAGATTTCCCAACTGTTCGGCCAGCATGGCACCGTTCACTCGGTGGCGCTGATCAATGACCGCGAGACGGGCCGTCCCCGCGGCTTCGGCTTCGTCGAAGTCGACGATGACGCCATTCAGGCGATGATCCAGGCCCTCGACGGCAAGGAACTGGGCGGCCGCGCCCTCCGCGTCAACGAGGCCCAGGACCGTCCGCGCGGCGGTGGCGGCGGCGGCGGTGGCGGCGGCGGCGGCCGTGGCGGTTACGGCGGTGGCCGTGGCGGCGGCGGTGGCGGCGGCGGCCGCTGGTAGTTCCGGCCCACGCAATGACGGATATCGCCCCGCTGCCGCAAGGTGGCGGGGCGGTTCCTTTGCCGGTGCGGACGTCCCCGCCGGATTCCGCTCCTGTGCGACCCAGTCCATCAGTTGCGCAATCGTATGATTGCGGACGGGATTTATCGCTATTATCATCCACCCTGCGGTCCCTCGAAATACGCCAAGCCGGCCCCTGCCGGTACGGCATCAACCTGCCCTGGAGGGAGCGCATGAATATCCGCAACGCATTCACGGCCACTGTGCTGGCACTGCTGACGGCGGCCCTGCCCGTCACCGCGGCGACCCATTTCGTCCAGCAGGACGCCTTCGCCTTCTCGCCCGATGTCCTGGTCATCAACGTCGGCGACACCGTCACCTGGCAATGGACCAGCTTTTCCCACACGGTCACCAACGGGACCGGTTCCACCGACCCGAACGTGGGCCGGAGGTTCGACGGGGCGCTCAACTCCTTCAACCCGACGTTCTCCTTCACGTTCACGACGGCCGGCACCGTGCCCTACTTCTGCCGTCCGCATGAGCTCATGGGGATGTCCGGCACGGTGATCGTGCAGAACACTTCGGGCGTGGACCAGGTGCCGGCACGAGGCCCGCTGGCCCTCGGCAGTGCGCCCAATCCGTTCAATCCGCGCACCCTGATCAGCTTCACGCTTCCTGCGGACGCGAACGTGCGCCTGTCGGTGCACGATGCCGGCGGCCGCTTGGTGCGCGTGATCGAGGACGGCGCCGCGCTGGCGGCCGGTCGCCACGAGAGGGCCTGGGACGGCATGGGCGATGACGGCCTGGTCGTGCCGGCCGGCGTTTATGTCGCGACGGTCGAAGCCGGCGATGTCCGCGAGACCGTGAAACTGACGCTCGCGAAATAGCCGGCCCCTGCACCAGCAGCGCCCAGCGGCCCCGGCCGGATTGCCGATCACCTGATGCGGCGCCCGGCCGGGGCCGTCGCGGATGTGGACTGTGACCGCGACACTGTGACCGCGACACTGTGACCGCGACATGACCGCCGGCAGGCGTTACCATGTCCCGGAGCAGGCACACCATCGCATCGACCCGGGGGGCAGGACATGTCGCTGGGCGGATCCTATCGCAGGGGCGGCAAGAAGCGCGGGCCGGCCAAGGCACCGACGCCCGAAGAGATCGCCAAGAGGCTCAAGGAACTGAAGTCGCTGGCCTCGCCCCGTTCCAACTACCGGGAATTGTCGCTGGCGATGCACGGGATGATCTGTGCGAAGTGCGCCCGCGAGTTCACCGAGAAGGACCGGCACCTGCTGACCGTCCACCACAAGGACGGCAATGACCGCAACAACCCCGCCGATGGTTCGAACTGGGAGAATCTCTGCGTCTACTGCCATGAGGACGAGCATAGCCGGCAGCGGCTGGCCGACTACCTGAGCGGCGACTGAAGTCGTGAGGGTGGGTGACGGATCCTGCCGGACCACCCGTTCGGGCCGTTCCTACCAGCGAAGCGTGGCGCGCGCGTTCAGGCGGCGGCCCGCGCGCGCCAGCACATCCTGCAGCTGATGCTCCGCGCCCGGGTCGCCGTAGCGCTGGTCCAGGGCGTTGTCCAGGCCCAGGTCGACCTGCAGTCCCCTCAGTGGCGTCCACCAGGTCAGGTCCAGGTTGACCACCGCGCAGGCCGGCGCGTGGTTGCCGGCCAGCGTGGCCCTTCGGCTGAGGTGCTGAAACTCGAGCGCGCCGGCCACGGCCTTGCCCTGGCGCGGCGTCGAGAGGTTCAGTTTCACCAGACGGGCCGGAGCGTTCGTCAGGAGCGTGCCCGTGGCGCGGTCCTCGGCACGCTGTGCGCTGACGCTGAGGCGCCCACGCAGGCCCGGAAGCAGGCGGGCATCGAGGTCCAGTTCGGCGCCGAAAGTACGGGCATCGCCCGCGTTGCGGAACACGAGAAGCGTATCGACCGGGTCGATGTACTGCTCGATGAGCTCCTCGATCCGGTTGTCGAACACCGAAAGGCCCAGCCGCACGTGATCACCCAGGTCGCGTTCGCCGACGGCTTCCCAGGTGTGGATGCGTTCCGGTTCAAGATCCGGGTTGCCCTTCTGCGACAGCCCATCCCCGTAGTACAGCTCATAGGCGTTCGGGGACCGGAAGGCTTCGCCGTAGAGCAGCTTGACCGTCGTCAGCTCGTCCAGGTGCGCGACCAGCCCGCAGCGCGGTGACAGGGTGCCGCCGAAACTGCGGTAGGCATCATGTCGCAGGCCCAGGTACACGGAAACCCGGCCGGACGGCGCCCACTCGTCCTGCACATAGACCCCGAAGTTCTCGTGCAGGTGTTCCTGGTCCAGAAGCGACTCGAACGGCTCCACGATGACGCTGGACTGGCTGGCGGCCGCCGAGCGGCGCGCATCGACGCCGGCGACCAGGCGGTGGCTCTTCAGGTGGGCGTTCCACTGGATCTCGCCGCTCCACCAGCGTCCCCTGGCCACTTCGTGCTGGACCTGCCGTTCCTCGGGCTGGCCCTCCGCGGCGTTGTCGAGCGGATAGTCACCTGTGCATTCGTAGTCGTCATAGGCGATGCGGGCGCGCACCGCGGCGGCATCCGACAGCGGATGGCTTCCCGAGAGGTCGACGGCCGTCCTCTCGTCGCGGATCATGGCGCCGTCGTCATCGAAAATCATGCCCCATTCGCCGGTGGGAATGCGCTTGTCCCGGCGCATCCAGTTCGCCGTGAGCTGGATCCCGCCGCGCCGGTACTTCGCGAAGACGTGTCCGGCCTCTTCCCGGTCGCCGTCGACCGACAGTCCGTTGTTGGTGGACGGGTCGTCATACTCCGCGAAATGGATGTCGTCGCCGTCGGTCCGGAAGCCGTCGGCGGCCAGCAACAGGCTGCCCTTGTCGCCCACCTGTCCGCCCCAGGCGGCCCGGACGCCCTGGCGCTGCCGGCTGCCGTACTCGATGCCGGCCTCGGTCGCATCCCATTCGTCGCCGTCCCAGGTCACCAGGTTGATCACCGCGAAGAAGGCCCCGGCGCCGTACAGCGCACTGCCAGGGCCACGGATGACCTCGATGCGCTTGACCATGGCCAGATCCACGGCGAGTTCGGCACCGGCCGAGGCGGTTCCATAGATGATGTCGTTGGCCGTATGCCCGTCGTGGAGAACCAGGACGCGCGTATTGTAGTCGCCCGGACGCCCGAAGCCGCGAACGCCGATGTAGTCGTAGGAGCGGTCGTTGGTCACATGGAAGCCGCGAACCGAAGCCAGTACCTCGCCCAGCGTGCGGTAGCCGTGCGCGGCGATCTCCTCGGCCGTGATCACCGTGACGGCCGCGGGCGCGTCGGTGATCTTCTGGTCGTAGCTGGACGCACCGTAGACCACATCCATGTCCGTCAACTGGCCGAGGTCGAATTCGGTGTAGTCGGTGGCCGTGCCGGATACCGTCGACGGCTGGGCGGACGCCGGCGCCGTTGCGGCCAGCGCACACAGAAGGAGGGCAGGCGCCCCGATAGCGCTTCCTGGTCTGCTCACGATGCGTTCCCGTCAGTTCCGGGGCGGCCCTGGGCGCGCCGGTCAGATCCGGCTCAGGAGCGTCCCTCGCCAGCGGGATATCGGCTGCTCACCGAGCCTTGTTGAGTCCTATTTGTCCTTATAGCGCCTCGTTCCCTGCCGATAACCGCAGGGTATCAATTTCGGCCCGGTCGGGTCGCCGGGGGTGTTTGGCAGCCCGGCGTCCGCATCGGCAAGTGGTGTCCAAGGGTGGAAGGCGGGTCGTGGTCCGCACGCGGAGCATTGCCGCTGTCATGGCGCTGGCACTGGCGGTCACGTCCGTGCCTGCCTTGCCGTCCGAACCTGTCACGCCGGAGGCGCAGATCAAGGCGGGCATCGTCTTCAACCTGGCGCTCACCACCTCCTGGCCCGAAGGCTCCCTCCCGCCGACGAATTTCGTGATCGGCGTGATCGGGCACGACGCGTCGGATCCGTCCCTGACCGGACTCGCGGGAAAGGAGTTGCGTCGTCGCTCGCTCGTGCTGCGCGACCCGATGTCCGCCGCCGCCGCCACCGAGGCGCAGATCGTCTACATCTCGCGCTCGCGCCAGGCCGACATCAGGTCCGTCCTGGACTCGCTTGCCGGGCACCCGTTGCTGACCGTCAGCGATGTCGACGGCTTCTGCGAGGCCGGCGGCATGGTGCAGTTGCGGCGCGACCGCAATCGCATCCAGCTTCGGGTCAACCGCGAGGCGGCGGAACGGGCCGGCCTGCGTTTCAGTTCGCAACTGCTGAAGGTGGCCGAGATCGTGGAAGGGGGCGACTGAGTGAAGCTCGACTTCAATGCCTCGCTCAGCCGCCGGCTGAGCCTGATCGCCACGCTGCCGGTGATCATCGCCATGACCCTTGTGGCCCTGATCGTGACCGTGGACCAGGCCCGGCGCGAGCAGACGCGCCTGCGCGACCAGCAGCAGAGTGTGGCGTCGATCGTTGCCGCCAACTGCGCCGCGTCGCTCGTCTTCGACGACCGGGAGTTCGCGCGCGGCAGCCTGGCCTCGCTGCGCGTGCTGCCGCAGGTTGTCGGGGCGCGACTCTACGACGCCGATGGTCGCTCCTTTGCCGCCTTCGGCGAGGTGACCAGGACCCCGGTGCAATTCGCCGGCGAAACCGGTGTCGCGAGCGACGAGCCGACCATGGTCAGCGCGCCGGTCGTCTGGCAGGGGGAACGGGTCGGCACCATCGTCGTCATGGGCAGCCTCGACGCCCACCATCGGCAGCAGACGGCCTACGCCGCCGTCATCGGACTCGGTTGCCTGCTGGTGACGCTGGCGGCCGTCGTGCTCGTGCATCGCCTGCAGCGCCGCATCACCGGGCCGTTGTCTGACCTGGCCGTCGTCGCGCGCCGCGTGTCGCATGAACAGGACTTCACACTCCGTGCGCCGCCTGCCGCCGACCGCGAGCTCAGTGTGCTCGTGGATGCCTTCAACGAGATGCTCGACCAGATCCGCGAACGTACGGTGGCCAAGGAGAAGGCGGACGCCGCCAACCAGGCCAAGAGCGATTTCCTGGCGAACATGAGCCATGAGATCAGGACGCCGATGAACGGCGTGCTCGGGATGACCGGGGTCCTGCTCGACACGCCGTTGACGGCCGAGCAGCGTGAGTACGCCAGCATCATCTTCAACTCGGGACAGTCGCTGATGGCGATCATCAACGACATCCTCGACTTCAGCAAGATCGAGGCCGGCAAGCTCGAGATCGAGACGCATCCGCTGCGCATGAGCACCCTGGTCTCGGAAGTTGCGGAACTCATGCGCGCCAGCGCGGAAGCCAAGGGACTGGCGATCGTAGTCGAGCTGGAGACCGGCGGTGTCGACGACGTGGTCGGCGATGCCGGTCGCATCCGCCAGATCGTCACCAACCTGCTCAACAACGCCATCAAGTTCACGGAGCGTGGCCGGGTGCGCATCACCGCCTCCGGCAGGGCGCTCGGTGACGGCACGGCGCATTGGGATATCGCGATCGTCGACACCGGCATCGGCATCTCGGCCGACCGGCTGCCCGAACTGTTCAGCCGGTTCACGCAGGCCGATACGTCGACGACGCGCCGCTACGGTGGTACGGGGCTGGGCCTGGCCATCTGTCGCCAGCTGGCCGGCCTGATGGGCGGCAGCGTGGCCGCGACAAGCCGCGTGGGCGAGGGCTCGACCTTCCGCCTGCAGTTGACGCTGCCCGTGGCCGAGTCGAGCCAACTGGTGGAACCCGCAGCGGCACCACCGGCCGCGACAGTGGAAGCCCTGGCCGGCCTGCGCGTGCTGCTGGCCGAGGACAACGTGTTCAACCAGAAGGTCGCCCAGATGACGCTCGGTCGCTTCGGGTGTCGCGTCGACACCGTGGCCAACGGCGCCGAGGCGGTGCGGATGGCGCAGGACTTCGTCTACGACGTGATCCTGATGGATTGCCAGATGCCGGAGATGGACGGCTATGCCGCCACGGGCCTCATCCGCCGTTCGGACGGAACCGCTGCCACGGTGCCGATCATCGCCATGACGGCCCACGCCATGCCGGGCGACCGCGAGCGCTGCCTGTCCGCCGGCATGGACGACTACCTGAGCAAGCCCGTGCGCGCCGAGGATCTGCGCGACGCCCTGCTGCGTTGGGCCGGTTCCCGCCGTCAGCCGGCCCATTCCTGATCGCCGCTAACGGACGCTGCTTTCCCTCACCAGGAACTGCATCAGGGCCATGGCTTCGTCGTTCGTGACGTCCAGGTCGGCCATCGGCACCCCGTACTGCTCGACCATGGCGCGTGTCAGCGAATCGTGTTCCGCCATCCAGGTCGGCGCCGTGATCTGGCGGTGGAGCCAGGCCTCGGTCCGGCGTGCGGCGATGCCGCGCAGGTCGGGCGCGTTCTCCGCAGTGCCCATTTCGTGACAACCCGTGCAGCCCTTGGTGTCGAACAGTACTTCGCCGGTTGCCGCCAGGGGCGCGACCAGCATCATGGTTTCCAGCGCCCTCGGCCCGAGGTCCAGGGCCGCGGCCGAATCGGCGGCCGTCGTCGCCAATGTCGCCGCCGTCGCCGGCCCGCCGGCGGGCCTGGCGGCAGAGGCGGCTGCCTGTTCCGCCTGCGGGTCGCGCCGGCCGCAACCGGCCAGCGTCAGCACCAACAGGGCCGGCAGGAGCAGAGCCGGCAGGAGCAGGGCATGGGGCCCCATCACTTTGTTCGTCTGCATTTCGGTACTCTCCCGGATGAAGTCGGCCGCGGTCACCCCCGGGGCGACCGCGGCCTTCAAGATGCCACAATTCGGCCCCAACCGCCGCACGTGGTCAGTGCCCCTGCATCTCCTGCAGCAGGTGGCCCGCATCGTAGATGTCGCGCAGCGCCATCGCGATGCCGGCCGCGTGCACGGACACGGCGCGGTTGGCCGTGTCGTCGAAGACGAAATTGCCGGCCAGGCTCTCGATGTTGCCGTCAAAGACCAGTCCGACCAGCCGTCCGTCCCGGTCGACCACGGGCGAGCCCGAATTGCCGCCGGTGATGTCGCAGGTGCTGACGAAATTCAGGGGCGTGGCCAGGTCCAGCCTGGCCATCCGCTCCCTGAAACGCTTCGTCAGGGCGTAGGGAGGCTTCCCGCCGAACGACAGGGCGCGGTCGACCAGGCCGTGGAAGGTGGTCATGGCCGGCGCCCGCGTCCCATTGCTGGGGTAGCCCTTCACTTCGCCGTAGGACAGGCGCAGGGTGAACGTGGCGTCGGGCGGCGCCGTCCTGCCGTAGACCGCGAAGCGCGCCGCGCCGAGCATCTCGCCGCCCGCTGCGACCAGGCTCTCGACGTTCTCCTCCTGCCACAGTTCCTGTTCGCGCAGCAGCGGATCAAGGGCGCGCGCCATGACGATCAGGGGATCGGTGCTGGCAGCCACGGCGTCCGGACCGCCTTCGAGCAGCGCCTGTCGCATGGCGGGCTCGGCCAGCTTCGTGCCCTGGATGAGCGCTGCAGCCCGGTCGGCCGGCGACATGCCGTCCAGCGACAGGCGCGCGAACACATCGTCGGGATCCAGTTCCCTGGCCACCCGCTTCAGCGTCTGCTCCAGAAGGTACTGTTCGAGTTCCGGATACACGGGGGCCGGCGACAACAGGCGGAAGCGCTGGCGGCGCAACTGCGCGTCGTGATAGCCCTCGAGCCGCTCACCGTCCGGCTTTCGCGACTCGGCCACGAACCGCACCAGTCCCAGGGCCGTGCGCGCGAGCCCGAACCGCGGGACGGTCCGGCCCTCGATCTCCTTCTGCCGGGCCAGGCGAGCCTGCTCGGCCTTCGCGATCAGGTCCCACGCACTGCCGTAGCGGGCCTGCAGCGCGGGGTCGCCGGCAACGCGCGCCCGGAAATCGGCCTCTTCCCGCTCCTTGCGGGACCAGATGGCCGGGTCGAGCAGGCCGCGGTATTCGCCCTGGCGCGACTTGCGGCCGTTGTTCATGCCCGACAGCAGGGAGCCGGCCTGGCGCGCCTGCTCGGGCCCGCGGGCGGAGTACGCCTCGAGCGCGGCGATCGTCTCGTCGAGGTACTTCTCGGCGCGCGGGAAGGTGTGGTCGCGCATGGACTGCAGCTGGGCAACCGTCAGCAGTCGCTCCGTGGTGCCGGGGTGACCGGGGACGAAGACGAGGTCGCCCTCGCGCGCGCCGCCCGTGTTCAGCGGCAACCAGGCCGGGCTGGCCAGCGGTCGGCCGTTCTCGTAGACGCGGAACAGGGCCATGTCGAGGTCGTGACGCGGGAACGTGAAGTTGTCGTCATCGCCCCCGAAGTAGGCGGCGTCGGCCTCGGGCGCGAAGACCAGGCGCACGTCGGTGAAGCTGCGATAGCGGTACAGCCAGTACTCGCCGCCGTGGTACAGCGTCACCACGTCCGATTGCAGCCCCGTCGCTTCCTGACTGGCCTTGGCGATGGCCGCGCACGCAGCCTGCCGGGCCGCCGGCGCCCCGGGGCCGGAGGCATCGGCCGGCAGCGCTGCCAGCACGCGCGCCGTCACGTCCTCGTACGACTGGAGGATGACCACTTCCAGGTCCGGGCATTGCAGCTCCTGGGCGCGCGTGCGGGCCAGGAAGCCGTCGGCCACGTAGTCGCGATCGGCCGACGACAATTTCTGCTGTTGGCCTTCAGCCACGTGCGCGTTGGTCAGCACCAGGCCGTCCGGGCTGACGAACGAGCCCGACCCGCCGCCGATGCGCACGCACGACAGTTGCAGTCGCTCGAGCCAGCCAGGTGTTGCGGTGAAACCGTACCGCTCCTGCAGCTGCGCATTGGGCGGGTTGTCGAAGGTCCACATGCCCTCGTCGGCCAGGGCGGCGGTGGAAGTGGCCAGGGTGGCCAAGACCAGGGAGGCCAAGACCAGGGAGGCCAAGACCAGGATGGCTGTGACCAGAACAGCGGTGATGGTTGCGCGCTGGTGCAGGCAAGGCATGAGTTCCGTCTCCGTTCCAGGGCGTGGGGCGCGTACCGTGACAGTGCGGGCGGAGGTTCGCCCGGCCCGATCGCGACGGGAAAACGATAGCCCCTGGCGGGTCCGGGCGGTAGTCTGGCGACCATGGAGACGCTGGAGCGGCACCTGGAACCCTTCGCCGCGGCGGCCGGCAGGCCGCCGTTCCGCGTCATGGCCAGGCTCGAACGCAACGCCGGTAGCCTGGCCTTGCGCGTGGCCATGACCGGCCCCAGGCTGCTGGTTCCCGCGACGGACGGCGAACAGCCCGGGCGTCGCGACGGCCTGTGGCAACATACCTGCGCCGAACTGTTCGTGGGGGCCGTGGGCCGGCCCGGCTACCTCGAATGGAACCTGTCGCCGTCGGGCCACTGGAACCTGTACCGCTTCGACGGCTACCGCGAGGGTGGGCGCCCTGAGCCGGCGATCGCCGCCGCGGCGCCGCGCGTGACCCGGGCCGGCAGCGAACTGGTCCTGGAGGCCGACCTGCCGCTGGCGCCGCTGGGGCTGGCTGCCGATCCGCTCGAACTGGGACTCAGCGCGGTGCTGGAGGCGACCGACGGCACGCTGTCCTGGTGGGCGCTGGTCCATCCGGCCGCGCGGCCCGATTTCCACGATCGCCGCGGCTTCCTGCTGCGGCTGGCGCCCGCCTCATCAACCGGAGGGAACGAGCCATGATCCGTCACCATCACCAGCAGGTTGCCGGCGCCCGGGTGGCGTTCGCCCTTGCCGCACTCCTTGTCGCCGTGCTCGCGACGCCTGCGTCGGCCGTGCTGCCGACCGCCGACCAGCCCGTCCGCAACCTGTACCTGATCCGCCACGGGGAATATGTCCACGACGAGAACTGCGACGAAGCGGTGGGCTGCGAACTGGACGCGCTCGGCCGCGAGCAGGCCCGGCTGGTGGCGGCGCGACTGGACGCCATGCCGGTCGTCTTCACCTCGCTGCAGACCAGCCCGCTGACCCGGGCCCGGGGCACGGCCACGATCATCGCCGCCCAGATGCCGGAGCTGGCGCCGCTGGTGCAGAACGACATCCGCGAGTGCACGCCGTCGACGCGCCGGCAGGACGTCATGGATGGACTCGAGCCCGGCGAGGCCGTCGAGTGCGAGGTGCAGCTGAATGCTGCCGCACTGCGGCTCCTGGTGCCGGCGACCGGTACAGCCGATGCCCACGACATCGTCGTCTGCCACGGCAACGTGATCCGTTGGCTGGTGTGCCGCGCCCTGGGTGTGGACCCGCAGGCGTGGCTGGGCATGAGCATCGCCAACTGCAGCCTGACCATCATCCAGGTGAAAGCCGACGGCTCGTGCAAGCTGATCTCGTTCGCCGACAGCGGGCACATCCCGTGGTCGCAGACGACGTATCCGGGTGTCATCTGGAATCCGTGATCCGGTCTAGTACCCCCGCTGGTACTGCAGCGGCACCGGCGCCGCCTGGCCGAGCGCCAGTGCCGCGCGCAACGGCCAGTGCGGCTCCCGCAGCAGCACCCGGCCCAGCAGCACGACGTCGGCCTGGCCTTCACGCACGATCGCGTCGGCCTGCGCCGGCTCGGTGATGAGGCCCACGGCGCCGGTGGCCACGCCGGCCTCGCGCCTGATTCGTCCGGCGAACCGCACCTGGTAGCCGGGGCCCACCGGGATCGCGACGCCCGGAACGTTGCCGCCCGAGGAGCAGTCGACCAGGTCGGCGCCCAGCTCCTTCAACTCGCCGGACAGGGCCACCGACTCGTCCTCGTTCCAGCCGCCTTCCACCCAGTCGGTGGCCGAGATGCGTACCCATAGCGGCAGGTGGTCCGGCCAGACGGCGCGCACGGCGGCGACCACCTCGCGCGCCAGGCGCGTGCGGTTCGTGAACGAGCCGCCCCAGCGGTCATTGCGAAGGTTCGACAACGGCGACAGGAACTGGTGCAGCAGGTAGCCGTGCGCGGCGTGCACCTCGACGACCTGCGCGCCGGCCGCCAGGGCCCGGCCGGCGGCGGCCGCGAAGGCGGCAATCACGCCGGCAATACCCGCCTCGTCCAGCGCCTGCGGTACGGGGTAACCGTCGGTGAATGCCAGGGCGCTGGGCGCCGCCTGGTTCGTCCAGCCGCCGCCGGCGACGGCCAGCGGGGCGCCGCCGCGCCAGGGCGTCGCGGTCCCGGCCTTGCGGCCCGCATGGGCCAGCTGGATGCCCGGCGCCGCGCCTTGCGCCGCCACGAAGGTGAACACCCGGCGCAGCGGCTCCACGTGCCGGTCGTCCCAGATCCCCAGGTCGTCGGGGCTGATGCGCCCTTCCGGCAGCACGGCCGCCGCCTCGGCGATGACGGCGCCGGCGCCGCCCGCGGCGCGGCTGCCGAGGTGCGCCAGGTGCCAGTCGGTGGCCAGTCCGTCGTTCGACGAGTACTGGCACATGGGCGACATGACCACGCGATTGCGCAGGGTCAGGCCGCGCTGCGTGAAGGGGGTGAACAGGTGGTCGTCCATGGAGGTCCTTTCGCGGGGGCGCAGGGTGGCGCTGCGCCGGAAATCACCGGGGCGCGAAACGATGCTGCATCTTATCATGGTGCGAGCGTTTCGCAGACCCCTGACCGCGCCGCGCGCGCGCGCCGGAGGCCGCAGTTGCTACAACCTATCCTGATCATCCTCGTCTCGCTGGGTGCCATCACCCTGGGCGCCGAGTTCCTGGTCCGCGGCTCGTCGCGCCTGGCGCTGCGGGCCGGCGTCTCGTCGCTGTTCGTCGGCCTGACCATTGTCGGGTTCGGCACCTCCTCGCCCGAGCTGGGAGCCAGCCTCACCGCCACCCTGCGCCAATCTGCGGATGTGGCCATGGGCAACGCCGTCGGCTCGAATATCTTCAACATCGGGGTCATCCTCGGCCTGACGGCGCTGCTGAAGCCGATCCGCGTGAAGCTCGCCGCTGTGCGGCGCGACCTGCTGGTCGCCGTCGGTGCGGCCGTGGTGCCGTGGCTGGCGCTGCCGTTCGCCGGGTACATCCCGCGGCCGGTCGGCATCGTGCTGTTGGCCCTGCTGGTGACCTACCTTACGGTCGCCTACCGCTCGGCGCGGCGGGCCCCGTCAGCTGAAGTGCGGCTCGTCGAGGAGGAGATGGTGCCCGCGCTCAGCGTGAAGAAGAGCTCTACCCTGCTGGATATCGTGCTGGTTGTCGCGGGCCTTGGGCTGCTGATCCTGGGCTCGAGCGGCTTCGTCGACGCCGCCATCGGCATTGCCCGCCAGATCGGCTGGTCGGAACTCACCATCGGCCTGACCCTGGTGGCGTTCGGAACGTCGCTGCCCGAACTGGTGACTTCACTGGTGGCGATGAAGCGCGGCGATTCCGAAATCGCCGTTGGCAACGTAATCGGTTCGAACATCTTCAACTCGTTCGGGATCGTGGGCGTCTGTGCGACGGTGGCGCCGCAGGCGGTCAATGCCAGCATCACGCTGCGCGATACGCCGGTCATGCTGCTGGCGACCCTGGCGCTGCTGCCAATGATGCACAGCGGCGGGCGCATCTCGCGGCTGGAGGGCGGTTTGCTGCTGGGGGGCTATATCGCCTATGTCTTCGTGCTGTTCCGGATGGGGGGCTGAGCGCCGCCCGGCGCCCTAGCGGTCCAGCCGGCGGCAGTAGGTGTACTTGGCGTCACCGGGCGCGTAGAAGTCCTCGAACACGCCGGCGGTATCGTAGCCGCTCTTCTCGTAGAACCCGCGGGTCGAGGCGTACTGCGCCTTCCCGCTGGTCTCCGCGTACAGCGCCAGCCCGCCTGCCTCGCGCACGCGCCGCTCCGTCTCGCGCAGCAGGCGCCGCCCCAGGCCGCTGCCCTGCTGGCCCGGATGCACCGCGATCCAGTACAGGTCCCAGCTCACGCTCGAGCACGGCACCAGGCCGTAGCAGCTGTAGCCCACCACCCGGCCGTCCTCGTCCGCGAACAGGAACTCGTAGCCGCTGGCCGGGCCCTTCTCCAGGCGCTCGGCCGCCAGTTCGGCCGCGATGGCGATCTCTTCGTCGTTGAAGTACCCGGTGGCGCGCACCAGGCCGGCAATCGCCTGCACGTCGCCGGGCGTGACCTGGTCACGGAACGGGGCGTGCTCCGGGTGATCGTGCGTGCGTTCACTGTGATCCATGCTGGCAAGCTCCCGAAGTCCAGGTTGCCGGCGCCCGTGGCGCCGCAGTCACGCCGCTCAACCGATGGCCGAGCCGACGATGCGCGCGATGGCGTCCGGATAGGCGATGCCCGCGCGTTCGAGCCCCGCAGCGAATCCCGCGTCCGGCGACAGGCAGGGGTTCGCGTTCACTTCCAGGATGAAGGGGCGGCCCGACGCGTCGATGCGGAAATCGACGCGCGCCCAGCCCCGCAGGCGGAACAGGCGCCAGCAGGCCAGCGCCTGACGCGTCAATTCCGTCGCCAGCGCACTGTCCGTGCCCGGCAGGTCGAAGCTGCGAACGGTATGGCTGTATTCGAACGAGTCCTCATGCCACTTGGCGGCGTAGCCGACGATGTGCGGCTTGCCGGCCGGGAAGTCCCTGAAGACGATCTCGGCCGGCGGCAGCACCACCGGGCCGTCCGGCCCGTCGAGCAGGCCCAGGTTGAACTCGCGGCCCTCGATGAACGCCTCGGCGAACCACGGCGAGCCGGTGCGGCCGGCCCGCTTGCGCAGCTCCGTGCGGGCAGCCTCGGCCCCGCCGGACACGACGGCCGAGTCGTCCATGCCCAGCGAGGCGTCTTCCCACACCGATTTCACGATCCAGCGATCGGCGTCGGCGGGGCCCGGGTCGGCAGCGGCGTCGGCGAGGCCTTCGCCCAGCCAGTCGGGTGTGGGCAGGCCGGACCTTCGCAGCAGGCCCTTGGCCAGGACCTTGTGCGAGGTCAGGAAGATGGCCTCGGCCGGGCAGCCCGCCATCGGCACGCGCATCGCCTCGAGCACGCCGGGCGCCACATGGATCAGCTTGCCGTGGCCGTCGAGGCCCTCGACGAGGTTGAAGACCAGGTCGGGCGTGGAGCCGCTGAGGGAAAACGCGAGGGATTCGAGGTCGAGGTCGCAGCCCCAGGGTTCGACGGTGTGGCCCAGTGCGATCAGCGCCTCGCCGACCGCCTCCACCTGGACCAGGACGTCGAGTTCGTCAGGCGCCGCCTGCGCCGGCACGCGGTTGTGCAGGATGACCACCCGCATGGCCGACCGCCTTCTGCTTCGGGTGGGTCGGCTCGATCCGCGTGGCGGCCGAGTCGACGATGCGGCCGATCAACTCGTCAAAGGGCAGGCCGACCATGTTGCAGATGATGGGCAGGTCCGAGTGCTCCGGATGCAGGCCCGCCAGCGGGTTCAGCTCCATCAGCTGCGGGTTGCCGTCCGCATCGCAACGCAGGTCCAGACGGCCGCCGTCACGGCAGCCCAGCAGGCGCCACGCCGCCAGCGAGATCTCCTCGGCGGCGCGCACCACAGGGTCCTGCGCGGTCACCAGCCGGTACTCGACCAGCTCCTCGCACAGTTCCTTGTTGGTGTAGGTGTAGGCGCCGGCCTCGGCCTTGTCGCCCAGGATCACTTCGATGGTGCCGACCACGCGCGCCGCCTCGCCGGTGCCCACGATGCCCGTGGTCAGCTCGCGCCCGGGCAGGTAGGTCTCCACCAGCACCGGCTGCCGGAAGGTGGCCAGCAGGCGCTCGCACGTCGCACGAAGTTCCGCCGGTGTGCGCACGACCGAAGCACCGTCGATGCCTTTGCCCGTCCCCTCGGCCAGCGGTTTGCAGAACAGCGGGAACGGCAGGTCCACCTTGTCGATGTCTGCGGGTACGACCACTTCGTGGAACTGCGGCGTCGGCAGGCCGCCGTCGCGCAGCACGCGCTTGGTCATGCCCTTGTGCAGCGTCAGGCTCAAGACCAGCGGATCGCTGAATGTGTACGGGATCGCATAGGCGTCCAGCAGCGCGGGCACCTGGGCTTCGCGCCCGATCCCGTACATCCCTTCGGCGATGTTGAAGACCAGTTCCCAGCGGTCACCGGCGGCCAGTCGGGCCGCCAGCGCCTTCACGTGTCCGATCCGGTCGGTCTGGTGGCCCAGCCGGCGCAACGCGCCCTCCAGGGCTTCGATCGTCGAGACACGGTCGAACTCGGCCGTCTCCAGCTCGTCGTAGCCCATCGCGAGGTAGTCGTCGCGCAGGTCGTAGGTCAGCCCGATTCTCACCGCACCGCCTCCATGGCCACATGGCCGTCCGGATAGCGGTGGATGTTCCCCTCGTAGTTGCGCAGCAGCACGTCGCCGCCCTCGTAGCCGACCACCGAATCCGGCTGCAGCGGGATCTTGCCGCCGCCTCCGGGAGCGTCGATCACGTAGGTCGGCACCGCGTAGCCGGTGGTGAAGCCGCGCAGCCCGCGGATGATCTCCAGCCCCCTGGCCACGGTCGTGCGGAAGTGCGACGAGCCCGAGATCGGGTCGCACTGGTACAGGTAGTAGGGTCGCACCCGCATCATCAGCAGCGAGTGCATCAGCGCCTTCATGGTTCCGACGTCGTCGTTGACGCCCTTCAGCAGCACCGTCTGGCTTCCCAGGGGGATGCCGGCGTCGGCCAGCCTCCGGCAGGCTGCCGTCGACTCGGGCGTGCACTCGTCCGGATGCAGGTAGTGCAGGCTCAGCCACAGCGGGTGATGCTTCCGCAGCACCTTGACCAGGGCCGGGGTGATGCGCTGCGGCAGCACCGCCGGCACCTTCGTGCCGATGCGCACGAATTGCACGTGCGGGATCTTCCGCAGCTCGCCCAGCAGGTAGTCCAGGCGCTCGTCACTGAGGGTCAGGGGGTCGCCGCCGGACAGCAGCACGTCCCGGATCTCCGGGTGGCTGCGGATGTAGTCCAGCGCCGATTCCCAGCGGTCGCGGCTCGGCCGCAGCTCGTCCTGGCCGACCACACGCGAGCGCGTGCAGTACCGGCAGTAGGTTGCGCAGCGATCCAGGACCAGGAACAGCACCCGGTCGGGGTAGCGATGCACCAGGCCGGGGACGGGGCTGTGCCCGTCCTCGTCCAGCGGATCGTCCGCCTCGCCGTGGGTGCGCAGGAACTCGTTCTGCACCGGCACCACCGTGCGCCGCAGGCCGCAGTCGGCGTCGAAGGCGCCCAGCAGGCTCATATAGTAAGGCGTGACCGCCACCGGCAGCAGCGAACCGCAGCGGTCCAGTGCGGTCCGCTCCTCGTCGGTAAGTTCAAGCACGCGTGCAAGTTGCTCGGTCGTTCGGAACGAATGGCGAAGCTGCCACCGCCAGTCGTGCCACTCGCTGTCCTTCACGTCCGGGAAATGCGCGCGACGGAACATGCGCGTGCGCGGCCCGGTGCGGGGCAGTCGCTTGGCGAGGAAATGTTCGAGCTGGATCGGCTGGGCGGGAATGTTGACGGGTGCTTCGACGGGCTCGGGCTCGGAAGCAAGCGACGGAGGGTCGTCGGGAGAAGCTCCCGCATCGACCTCCTGCAGGCTCCGGCTCAGCCCGGAGTGGATATCCAGACGAGCGGTATGTTCTCTCAAGGTCTGCCTCCGTGAGGACTGACCGTACCTCCGTGACCGGCAAGGGCGGGACGCCGCCGCCGGAAGATCCCTGACTACCCGCGCGCGACCCGAAAGATTCGCGAGAGAACAGCAGAGTTCGCGCAGAAAATATGGCAACTGGAAAATGTGTCAACCCGCAATCGGTCCCAACGCCGGGAAATCGCGATGTGACGCATCGCCGCAACCCTGCCGCGGTGCCGCCTAGACGTGGTTGCGGAGCATCAACTCGCGCGGATGGGGGTTCAGGTAGACCTGGTCCTTCACGTACGGCACGTCGTGCAACTCGACGTAATGGCGCAGGAGCGTCGCCGGGACGATGAGGGGAACCAGTCCGCGGCCGTAGTCGTCGATGACCGCCAGGAGGCGCTTCTGCTCGGCGTCGGAAACCTGCCCGCGCAGGTGTCCGGCCACGTGCTGGAGGGCGTTGACATGCCGCCGCGGGGTAGCCAGGACCGCCAGCGCCTCCAGGTAGAGGGCCAGGTACTGGTCGCGGAAGCGGGCGGGCGGTACCTGGGCGATGCCCGCCACGAGCCTGCCGAGCTCCTGGTAGTGCCGCGGGCTGTGGGCCATCAGCAGGTATTTCTCGCGACTGTGGAAGGCCACGACGGCGCCGCGGGCCCAGCGTCCGCTGAACACCTGCCTGGCCCGGCGATAGGCGAAGATGCGCTCGACGAAGTTCTCGCGCAGGCGCGGGTCGGTCAGGCGGCCCTCTTCCTCGACCGGCAGCAGCGGGCAGGCCGCGACCAGGGCGGCGGCGAAGAGCCCCCGCCCGCCCCGGGCGGGCATCCCGCGGTCGGGGTATACTTTGACCCGAAACAGCCCGCAGCTCGGCGAGTTCTTCTTGAGGACGAACCCGTCAAGGTCTGCCGCAGCCATTTCCCGCGCCCGCCGCCGGCTCAAGTCGTTCATCGGCGCGGTCCAGTCCACGCCGGAGCGCGCGGCGCCACCATGCGCGGCGCATCGGCGTCGCCCTCCAGCCGCACCGACTCGCGGGGGGTGCCCATGCCCACCTCGATCTCGGGGCACACCGGCACCAGCTCGCACCAGGTGGCCAGCGTTCCGGTCAGCCAGCGGTCGTGCTTGTGGCCGCCATCGAAGCGCACTTCCTGCCCGAGCAGGCAGGCGCTGACGCCGATGCGCAGGGTGGTGGCGGTCGGCTGGGGGTCTGGATCCTTGACGCGTGCCATTGTCGCTCCCGGGTCTCGCGGGACAGGGCTGGCGCTGGAGGGCCATTCATAGCAGGATTGGGGTGAGCGAGCCAGCGCCATCCCCCCGAGGTGGGTCATGAAGCAGAAGCACAGGAACACGTCGCACACGTCGCGGACGCCGCGCCCGGCCGCCAAGCCGACAGCGCGCGCCAAGCCCGCAGCCGGGGCCAGACCTGCAGCGGGCGACAAGCGTCCCGTCGGCGACAGGCCCATCGGCGACAAGCGACCCGTCGGCGAAAAGCGTCCCGTCGGCGAAAAGCGTCCGATGGGCGAGAAGCGTCCCCTCGGCGACAAGCCGGTCGGCGCCAGGCGCCCCACCGGTGCCGGTGGACCGGCGCGTTCGCTGCGCCCGGCACGCGCGGCCGCCCCGGCTTTCGCCATCGTCCCGGCCCGCGCTCCCCAGCCGAAGGAGCAGGAGGACTTCTCGGTCACGAGCTGCTCGTGCGACAACTGCCGCGCCGCCTGCCAGAACGCTCCCGGATGGTTCATGCCCAACCAGATCCCGGCCCTGGCGCGCCACCTGGGGCTGTCGGTGGAGGAGACCTTCCGTAAGTACCTGGCGATCGGGGTCACGCGCCTGGCCGACGGCACCGAGCGCTCGGGCGTCATGCCCCACAAGCTGCGCGACGGCAAGAAGCCCGGCAGCCGCTGGAGCCTGGCCGAGATCGCGCAGCCGGGCCGCTGCATCTTCTTCGACCGCGGCAAGTGCTCGATCTACGCCGGGCGCCCCTACGAGTGCGCCCGGATGATGCACGACCGCGGCGACCAGACGATCCGGCTGCGCAAGCGCATCATCCCGAAATGGACCGACGCGGCGCTCGCGCCGTTCCTCAAGCTGGCCGGCGCCGCGGCGGCCCGGCGCCGCGGCCGTCCCTGAGGCCTCAGGCGCGCGCCACGAGCGCCGCCCCGGCCATGATCAGCGCCGCCCCGCCCAGCAGCTTCGGCGTGTCGACTTCCCGGCTCTCGGCGAAGAGCACCAGCGCCAGCACGACCACCACCAGCGTGTTCAGGTTGTAGAGCGGCGCCAGCTTCGAGAGCGGCGCCCCGAACCGGCTGAGCCCCAGCATGACCGCGATCATCCCCAGGCCCCAGCTCAGGCCGATGCCGAGGGCAGCCACGCCTGCCCGCGCCGTCAGGGCGCGGTCGCCGAGCAGCGGCAGCGCCGCCAGGCCGGTGGCGGCCACGCCCAACCCGACGAGCGGCAGGTACCAGCCGGCGCCGCCGCCGGCACGGCCGTAGACCTTCTGCAGCACCCCGGTCATGCCGAAGCAGAGGGCGGGCAGCAGGCCGCCGACGAGAAGGCCTTTCCAGGCGGTGGGCACGGGGATACCTCCGGTGGGATGTGGCTTCGCGGCACATCGACGTGCGTGCCGCGACAGGATGGCGACAACAGCAAACCGAGTCAACCGCGACGGGTCGACACCCGGCCTGGTTCCTTCACCGGCCGGCTGGAACCCGGTTTCGCTATCGGACCGGTCCGGACGAGCCATCGGTGCTACAATATCGCCTTCGAATCGCGCCCGATGGGACCCCGGACGAGGAGACCAGCATGCCCCGCCTGATCCGCGCCTTCTTCATCCTGGTTTTGTGCGCCGCCGCCGGCACCGCCGCCGCGGTCTCACCGTTCCAGCAGGCCGTCACCGCCCTGGAAGGCCTGGACACCGCCCGCATTCCGGGCGGCCGCCTGTATGACCGGGCCCTGCCCATGTCAGGCCTGGCGCAGCAGGACGGCAGCGGCGCCGGCCCGGCGGTGGACGCGGCGTCGTGGCGCCAGATGCTCCACGAACTGCGGCTGGCCTCGACGGAAGAACCGGCCGGCTGGCCCACGCCGGAGCAGGCGCGCGACGAGGCGCGGCGCGCGAAGTCAGCGGGCCTGGTGCCCATCGCGCTGCTCGATGCCGGCTACGCCCGGCTGCGGCCCGACGCCCTGGAACTGGGGCTGGTGGAGATGCAGGGCGACCGCCTGGTGGAGACGCCGGCTGCCGTCGTCACCTCGCCGTACCTGGCACAGCGCGCCTTTGCCGCTGCAGCGCTGGTGCCGCGCACGTACCACGGCGCGAACGTCACCTTCGTCCTGCCGTCGTCACTGCTGGCGATCGACGGCCCGCAGGCGCCGAAGCTGGAAGCGGACCTGGCCGACGGCCGTGGCTGGCGCCCGCTGCGCGCCGATGAGCCGTTCACCGCGAGCTACGACGCAGCCGGCCCGCGCACGCTGCGCCTGCGCGCCGACGTCGGCAGCGGCGTCGTGCGCGAGGCGACCTTCAGCTTCGAGGTCGCGGCACTGGCCGCGCCCCTGCCGACGGCGACCTGGCCCATCACGGCGACGGTGCCGTTCCAGGGTGTCTACGGATTCGGAGAGGCCTACGTCTACCTCGCCCCGGGCCACGCCACGGTGACCGAGCCGGTGGTCATCGTCGAGGGCTTCGACATGGACAACATCATGGACTGGGACGAGCTGTACGACCTGCTCAACCAGGAGAACATGCTGGAGGAACTGCGCGCCGACGGGTTCGACGCCGTGGTCCTGAACTTCAACGACTCGACCGACGACATGCGCCGCAATGCGATGATCCTGACCGAACTGTTGCGCCAGGTCGAGCTCGCGCAACCGGACGGACGGGACAGGATCGTCATCGGCGCCAGCATGGGCGGCCTGGTCTCGCGCTACGCGCTGGCCTGGCTCGAACATCAGGGAGTGGACCACAACGCACGCGCATTCATCTCGTTCGACAGCCCGCAGCTGGGCGCGAACATCCCGCTCGGCGTGCAGTACTGGCTGCAGCTGTTCCAGGTCGAGTCGACCGATGCGGGGTACCTGCTCAGCCGGCTTGACCGGCCCGCCGCGCGGCAGATGCTGCTCTATCACCATTCCGTGGGCGGCGCCACGGGCCAGGCCGACCCGCAGCGCGCGGCATTCCTCGCCGATCTGGCCGCGGTCGGCAACTGGCCGCAGGACCTGCGCAAGGTGGCCGTGGCCAACGGCAGCGGCGCCGCGCAGGGCCAGGGTTACGCGCCGGGAACGCAGCTCATCTCCTACGAGTACTACAGCTTCCTGGTCGATTTGATCGGCAATGTCTGGGCGGTGCCCAACGGCGGTTCGCAGCAGATCCTGCGCGGGCTCATCGACCGCATCTGGCCGCTGCCCAACGACGAACTGAACGTGACCGTGAACGGCACGCTGCCGCTGGACAGCGCGCCCGGCGGCTGGCGCGCCTCGCTGGCCGACATGGATGCCACGCCGGCCCCTTACGGCGACATCGTCGCGCTGTACCCCAACCACTGCTTCATCCCGACGATCAGCGCACTGGCGCTCGACCTCGCCGACCCGTACACGAACATCGCCGGCCTGGCCGATCCCGCGGCCCACAGCGCCTTCGACGCCGTCTACTTCCCGGTCGCCAACCAGGAGCACATCCTGGTCACGCCGGAGAACAAGGCGTGGCTCGCGGCCGAGATCGCACGGCCTTTCAGCGGTGTGGATGATGTTGCGGGAGTGCCGACAGCGCGGCTGCGGGTCGTCGGCGCCCAGCCCAACCCGTTCAACCCGTCCACGCGCATCATCGTGGACCTGCCGGCTGCGGCGGCGCAGGCGCGCCTCGAGATCTTCGATCTGGCGGGCCGTCGCCTGCGCACGCTGGTGGACGGGCCGCTGCCGGCCGGACGCCAGCAGGTGGCGTGGGACGGGCGCGATGACGCCGGACGCGCCCTGGCTTCGGGCACCTTCGTCTGCCGGCTCAGCGCGGGGGATGCCGCCGGTGCGGCGCGGCTGACGCTCGTGCGGTAGCGTCCGCCGCGCCCGGCGTCTGTACGCCTACTTCACCAGGGTCAGGCGGCCACTGGTGCGCTGCTCGCCGGCCTGCACCACATACACGTACGATCCGGCCGCCACCGCGCGGCCGGCGTCGTCCCTGCCGTCCCAGGTGGCGCGACCGCGCTCTGCCGCGTTGTTCTCCTGGAAGACCTCTCGCACGCGGCGGCCGTTCGCGTCGAAAACCGTCACCGTCACATCGGTGCCCTGTGGCGCCTGCCAGTCGATGGTCACGCGCGGGTTGAACGGGTTCGGGTAGGCGAGTGCCGTCAGCGTCGGCGCCGGCGGCACCGCGGCCACCGACTGCAGGCGGAATGTAAAGGTGCCGAGGGGTTCGCCGGGCGTGAACGGCGTGTCCATGATCGCGAACAGCGGCACCGGCGGCACCGTGGGAATGTCCCCCGAGGCGTAGCTGGCGCCGCTGTCGGTGCCCGCGTCCCAGGGGTACAGCACGGCTGTCGCCTCTTCGACCCATTCGCCGCCCGGGCGCAGGTCCAGTCCCATCACGCCCACGAACCAGTCGGGGCTCGGCGCGATCATCGTCACCAGCGTCACCAGCGGATGCGAAGGCGTGGCCGTGAACTGCAGCGAGGCCGAGCCTGGCAGCGTGGCGATGGCCGGTCCCAGGAGCACGCTGCCGGCCGTGCCGGCGCCGATGGCCGCCTGCACCTCGCCGGCCAGCGTCGTCTGCTGGCCCCACTCGGCCATGCGCTTGATGCCGAGGCTGGCCAGCGTGCCGGGCGTCCAGAACTGGACGGCAGGGCTGTGCGTGCCGCCCACCAGGCCCGAGAAGTGCGCATTGGAAGGGAACATGACCGGATGCGTGTCCGCGCTCCAGCTGACATCGAAGGTGACTTCGTAGGTGGCGTCCCCGGGATCGGCGACGGCCTGCGCGCCTGGAAACGCAGCAAGGCTGGCGGCCAACACAACGGCGGCAGCGAAGGAACGACGGAACGCGCTCATGGCTTTCCTCCTGGCCTCAGGGCAACGGGCGATCTGTTGATCCCCCGGGTTCAATTCGGGCGGGGTCAGGGGTGCGCTCAAGGTAACTGTCGTCAGCGCCACCCCGCCAGCATCGCCGACACGCGCCAGTACCCGTGATGGCCTTCGGCGTTGGCCGGCCGGATGTCCTCGACGCGCCAGCTTACCGTGTGGGTGCCGGGCGTCAGCCAGGCCGTCAGGTCGACGACCTGGGGCAGCGCGACGTCGCCCGGGCACCAGCCGCTGCGCTCGTAGTCACTGCTCCACGAGCCGTCCGACCAGCGCGCGCAATACGGGTTGATGGCCCGCAGTTCATCGCAATCGTCGCGCCACGGCCGCCAGCGCAGCACTTCGCGCCCGTCAACGCTGATGACGTTGTCCTTGGTGATGAACTCGTCGGCGTCGGTGCCGTCGGTGCAGTGGCCGGTCGAGATGGCGGCCAGTTCCACCCGCCGCAGTCCTTCCGGCACGGTCACGGTCGTCTCGGCCAGGGGCGATGCCGCCGTCAGGTTCCCGGCCGGCAACAGGGCGCCGTGGGCCCAGGCAGGCCGGGCCACGCTGCCGTCATCCGCCACCGTGAACACCAGGGCCGCATCCACTTCCCAGGCCGGCGTCACCCAGGTGTCGATGAAGACCTCGAAGGCGCAGTGCCCGCCCAGGAGCGGCGCCACGCGCGTGACATCGACCTCGTGCTCGATGGGGCCGCCGTAGGCGGTCATGAAGCGGCACAACTCGACCGGCGCCATGCCCGGCCGCAGCAGGCGCACCGAGCCGGCGCGGTCCCAGCGGTCGACCACGCTGCGGATGTCCTGGCGGATGGGCCGCACCGCCAGGCGCAACGTCACCTTCGCCGGTCCGCGCGGGGGAGAGAGTTCGCGGTAGGTGGCCATCACGCGGCCGTTGTCGCGCGCCGTGGCCACCGGCGTGTCGTAGCGCGTGCTGTCGGCAGGGGTGAAGTGCACGGTCACGTTCTCGAACAGCGGCACCACAAGCGGCGGCGGCGACTCGACGCGCGCGCCGCATCCCGCCAGCATCACCCCGAGGCACACGGCCACTGCGCCCTCCCGCCATCGTCCCGTGCTTCCGGTCATGCCGCGAACTCCCTTGCCCGTTGCCACCGATGTGTCATTGCAGGTGCGCTTGTCCTGGCCGCGCCGACGAGCATACACGGTGCGGCGGCGGCTGGGAACGTCGCTTGCACGACGTTCCCCACAGAGATGCCCGGTCGGGCGCAACACCCGTCAAGGCGATGGCCCGGGGAAGGACCCATGAGGAACGACGAGAAGCTCAACGTGATGGAAGCCGGGGACGTCCTGGACATCAGGGACCGCACCCGGAAAGCGACCTCCACGCCCATCACCCCGCTGACGGCCCGCGGACCGTACCAGATGCCGCGTCGCGACGCCTCCGCCGCGTCGTCCCCCGCGACCGCACCGACCATGCACTATGCCCTGCTGCTGGGGTTGACCTGGCTGCTGGGGCCGGCTGCGCTGCTGTTGACGCCCGATGGTCGACGACATCACGGCTGGTTGACGCTCGGTATCGCATCGGCCCTGGCCGGCGCCGTGATCGCCCTGGTGCCGTACTCCCGGTTCGTGCCCGTCACCACGCTGGCGACGCCGTTGGCCTGGGGCACGCTCGCCGCGCTGGCGACCATCGGCGGCTTCAGCGCCTGGGCGCGCGCGGTGCAGTTCGCCGCCGCGCAGGTGCCGCCGCCGCATCGGCAGAACCGCTGGTTGCGTTCGCGCCTGGCCGTGTGCGCGCTGGGCCTGATCGCTCCCGGCTGCGGCATGCTTGTCGGTGGCAGCCGGTGGCGCGCCTCGCTGTGGTTGTGGGCCCTGTGGCCGGCGGCCCTTGGTGTGGCCGTGCTGGGAAACGCCATGGACATGTGGCGCCACCTGGCCACGACGGTGCCCGACCGCGCGGCCGCAGACCTGCTCGAGTTCTCGATCCTGATGGCTGCAGGGGCCGTCGTGCTCGGCGCCCTGGCCTGGCTGGTGCAGGCACTCGAGGGTGCGCGCCGACTCGCGCCGGCTCCGGCCCTGGCCCGTGGCCACGGCGACTGGTTTGCCGTGGCCCTCGGAGTCTCCTGTGCGGCGCTGGCGGTGGCCGGCAATCCTGAACGTGCAGCGCGCAACCTGGGCGATGCGGCGCTGGTTCTGCAGGCCGAAGGCTTCTCCGTGATCCCGCTGCAGCTGTCACTGGCGGCCGACCGGCTCGATTCCGCGCACGCCGAGTACGCGGTGACGGCGATCGCGCTGCACGAGATCCGCGGCGACGAACAGGGCGCGAAGGCGCTGCGTGAGCGGCTCGACCTCAGCCTGGCTCCGTACGTGGCTCTGCTGGATGCCTCGGCAGCACGGCCCGGAAGCGACGGCGAATCGGTTCCCTCGCCGTCCTCGCGTGCGGCAGACCCGTCGCGCCCGGGCACCGGTGAACTGTACTACGGCACGCTGGCGCGCGCGCGCCCGGCCGGCGGGCGTTGAGCAGGACCGGCCGCGAGGCGGTTCCCGGAAAACACTCGCCAACACCGGTATTGCCGGTGCACCATGGCCGCATGCGTCACAGACTGGTCTCCCTGGACGTGCTGCGCGGCCTGACCGTCGCGCTCATGATCCAGGTCAACAACCCCGGATCATGGGAGTGGAGCCTCAGTTCCCAGTTGCGGCACGCCGCCTGGCACGGCTGCACGCTGACGGACCTGGTGTTCCCGTTCTTCCTGTTCGCGATGGGCGGGGCCATGGCCCTGAGCCTGGAGCGGCGCCTGCGTGACGGCGAGGCACGGGCAAGCCTGCTGCGACACTCGCTGCGCCGGGGCGGCCTCATCATCCTGATCGGGCTCGTGCTGAACGCCTTTCCTTTCGGCCTTCCGCTCGACCCCACCGCGGCACGCGCGTTCACCCTGCAGTCCGTGGCGGACAGCTTCAGCCATCTCCGGTTGCCGGGCGTGCTGCAGCGCATCGGCGGCTGCTGGCTGCTGGCCTCGACCATCATCGTCGCCTGGCCCGGTCAGCGCCGCCGCATCGCGGCCGCCGCCGTTCTCCTGCTCCTCTATGAAGTCGCCATGCGCGCGCCACTGCTCGACGGGTGGGGTGGCGGCAGCTTCGAGGCGGCCGACAATCTTGCCCGCTGGATCGACCTCCAGGTGCTCGGCGCCGGGCACATGCTGAGCGTCGGCGTCGATGGCGGCAGCGATCCCGAGGGGCTGCTGTCGACGCTCACGGCGACCCTGACCACGCTGTTCGGGTTCGCGGTGGTGTCTTGGCTCGGGCGGGCGCCGCTGGCGACGCGCCGGTTGGCCGCCCTCGCCCTGGCCGGAGCCGGACTGGCTGCGGTCGGCCGGCTTCTGGCGCCCCTCGAGCCGGTCAACAAGTCGCTCTGGACCGCCACCTACGTACTCCTGACGGGCGGCCTGGCCTGTGTCGCCCTGGCGGCGGTGGCGTGGCTGGTCGACATCCGCGGCTGGCGTCGCCCGATGCTTCCCTTCGAGGCGTTCGGATTCAACCCCATGCTGATGTTCTTCGGCTCGGGCCTTCTGGCGCGCCTGCTCGTGAACGCGCGCTGGAGCCTCGCCGGCGGCACGCCCACCACGCTGCGCACGCTGCTTTACCGCCACGCTTTCGTGCCCTGGGCAGGCCCCGAATGGGGATCGGTGTTGTTTGCGAGCGCCCAGGTCCTGGTCTGGATGACGGTTGCCTGGGTGCTGTACCGTCGGGGCTGGGCCTGGCGGGTGTGAACGCCGGCCGGGGCCCGGTGCCGGAACCTATTGTATTGCCCGTCAAGTAATGTTATGATTATGCAGAATCGATCGCCGGATGGGGGGAGCCCGGTCCCACGCAAGTGGGCCAACACGGAACCTGGTGGTTAACATGCTGTTCAGGAACAATTTGCGGCCCTGGGGCCCGGTGCGGTCGTGCGCTGTCATCATCTCGCTGCTGGCCGCCGCGGTCGCGCAGGCCGACGCGCCGATCGGCTACTACGACGCGGTCGACACCACGACGCCGGCCACCCTGCGGGCCACGCTTCACACGGTGATCCGGGCCGGGCATGTGAAGATCCCGTACACCGCCGCCTCGACCGACACCTGGAACGTACTCGAACTGGCCGACCAGGACCCGCTCGACAGCGGACGCATCATCGACGTCTACAAGAACACCTCGTACATCAAGTACGGCGCCGGCAATGCCGAGTACGACCGCGAGCACACCTGGCCGAAGAGCTTTGGATTCCCCAACGACGGCTCGTCGGTGCTGCCGTACAGCGACTGCCACATGCTCTTCCTGTGCAACAGCAGCTACAACAGCTCGCGCAGCAACAACGTCTACGACACCTGCACGGTCATCACGCAGTCGTACCCCACGGCTGTCTACAACGGCGAATCGGGCACCAACTACCGCCAGAACATCCTGCCCGAGGGGCGCTGGGAGACCTGGACCGGCCGCCGCGGCGACGTTGCCCGCGCGCTGCTCTATTTCGATGTGCGCTACGAGGGCGACGGCACGGAGCCGGACCTGATCCTGACCGACGACATCAACCTGATCGTCGCCTCGAACACGGGCGTGAACCTCGACGTGGCCTACATGGGCATCCTCACCACGCTGCTGCAGTGGCACGTGCAGGACCCCGTGAGCGATCGCGAGCGGAACCGCAACGACATCGTCTACACGTACCAGCACAACCGGAATCCGTTCATCGACCACCCGGAGTGGGTGCTGCCGATCTTCCAGGGCTACATCAGCGGCGTGGGCGACCTGCCGCTGGCGGCGGCCGAGATCCAGTCGATCTACCCGAACCCGTTCAACCCGAACACGAACATCGCCTTCAGCCTGCCGGAGGCGGGCCAGGTGCGCGTGGAAGTGTTCACGGTGGGTGGTCGCCTGGTGCGCGTGCTGCTCAACGACAGTTATGACGCCGGCGAGCACGTGCTGCGCTGGGACGGCACCGACGAGGCGGGCGGCTCCGTCGCGAGCGGCGCCTACTTCTTCCGCGTGCAGAACAGCGCCGGCATCGACACCAAGCCGGCCATCCTGCTCAAATAGCCGCCCTTCAACAGGTGGCGGCCGCCTTCGGGCGGCGGCAACGGCCGGGGGACTGCGGACCCCCGGCCGGTTGCTTTCCCCCAACGTGGCCACCGGTCTTGAGCCCCGCGCCGGCAGACGCTATGCTGCGGCAAACCCGGTGGAAGGAACAGCCCGCCATGAGCCTGACCCGACGCTCGACCATGTCCTGTGCCCTCGTGCCGGCAGCGCTCGTTGCCGTGCTCGCCGTGTTCGCGGCCGTGCCTGCAGCACGTGCCCAGGCGGCAGCGCCCACGCCCCCGGCGGGACAATCCCTGCCCGAGCCCGTGCCCGGCACCCGCGCCGTCGTCTTCCATGCCTCGGCCGCCGCGCGTGACCAGGCGCCGCCGTCGCTGTGCCTGCAGGCGCCGCTGCGCCCCGACGGCCCGCCGCCGCCGGACTGGTCGGCCGACGCGGTGCGCACGCCCGTGTTCTCCAGGGTCCAGGGCCGCGCAGCCGCCTGGCTGCCGGTGGCCGAAGGCACCGACCTCTACGGCACCGGCGAGGTGGCCGGCGGCCTGCGCCGCAACCGCACGCGCACCGTTGCCTGGAACACCGATGCCTACGGCTGGCAGCGCGCCGAGCTCAGCCTGTACCAGTCGCACCCCTGGGTGCTGGCCGTCCGGAGCGACGGCTCGGCGTACGGCGTGCTGGCCGACACGCCGGAGCGCTGCCTGATCGACCTGAACCAGGGCATCCGTTTCGAGGCGGCGGGGCCGGAGTTCGCGGTGATCGTCATCGAGGGCGCATCGCCGCAGGACGTCGTCCGCGCCCTGGCCGCGCTGACGGGCACCATGCACCTGCCGCCTCGCTGGGCCCTGGGCTACCACCAGTGCCGCTATTCCTACACACCCGACGATCGCGTGCGCGAGATCGCCGACGGCTTCCGCAGCCGCGCCATCCCCTGCGACGTCATCTGGCTCGACATCGACTACATGGACGGCTTCCGCTGCTTCACGGTCGATGCGAACGCGTTTCCCGACCTGCGCGGACTGGACGGCGAGCTGCAGGCGCAGGGCTTCCGCACCGTGGCCATCATCGACCCGGGCATCAAGCAGGAGAGCGGCTACCACGTGTTCGAGACGGGCGACGCGCTCGACGCCTGGGTGCAGACGCCGGCAGGCAAGCCCTACCAGGGTTCGGTCTGGCCGGGCAACTGCGTGTTCCCCGACTTCACGATCGAACGCGTGCGGGCCTGGTGGGGCGGCCTCTACGGGCAGTTCCTCAGCCTGGGCCTGGACGGCATCTGGAACGACATGAACGAGCCGGCCGTCTTCAACGTCGACGGCCACACGATGCCGGTCACCAACGTGCATCGCGCCGACCCGGAGCTGGGCGGCACCGGCACGCATGCGCGCTACCACAACGTCTACGGCATGCTGATGTCGCGCGCGACGTACGAGGGCTTCGAACAGGCGCGCCCGCGGCAGAGACCGTTCGTGCTGACCCGAGCCTCGCACCTCGGCGGCCAGCGCTGGGCCGCGACGTGGACGGGCGACAACACGGCCAGCTGGGACCACCTCGACATGTCGCTGTCGATGGTCCTGAACCTGGGCCTGTCGGGGCAGCCGCTGAGCGGTCCGGACATCGGCGGCTTTGTCGGCCCCGGCGACGGCCCGCTGTACGCGCGCTGGATGGGTGTCGGCGCGCTGCTGCCGTTCGCGCGCGGACACACCGGCAAGGGTAACATCGACAAGGAACCGTGGTCGTTCGGCAAGGACGTCGAGAACACCTGCCGCCTGGCCCTGCAGCGTCGCTACCGCCTGCTGCCGTACTTCTACACGCTGGCGCGCGAGGCCGCACGCAGCGGCCTGCCCATCGCGCGGCCGGTCTTCTTCGCCGACCCGGCCGACCCGGCGCTGCGCGATGTCGACGACGCCTTCCTGCTCGGCGACGACCTGCTCGTGGTGGCCAACGTGAAGCCGGGCCGGCGCGACCCGGCCGCTCCGTTGCCGGCGTTCCCGCGCGGCAACTGGCGCGAGATCTCGCTCGTGGACGGTGACCTGACCGACGCCGACCTGCCGCGCCTGTTCCTGCGCGAAGGGGCCGCACTGCCGCTCGGGCCGCTCGTGCAGTGGTCGGACGAGAAAGCGCTCGAAGAGGTCGAACTGCTCGTCAATCCCGATGCGCAGGGCCGCGCCGTCGGGGCGCTCTACGAGGACGCCGGCGACGGCCACGGCCACCTGGACGGCGAGTACCGCCTGACGCAGTTCACCTACGGTGACGGGCGCCTGGAGTCTGCGCGGGTGGACGGCGACTGGACGGCGGGCGTGTGGTCCACGCATGTGCGGGTGGTGCGCTGAGGAAGGGCCGCTGTCGGGACTAGACCCGCCCCGACTTCAATGCGTAGGCGGCGATCACGCCTTCGGGCAGCGGGTGCCAGCCGTTGACCGGCTCAAGCGCCGCCGCGGGGTCGGCGGCGGGCTCCAGGTGCACATGCAGCCCGCCCGCAACAGCCACCTCGATGATGTCGTCGACTTCGTGCAGGTCGTCGGTGTGCTGTTCGGACTCGCCGACCAGCAGGGCGGCGCGGGCGCGCGACTTGACCTCGTCGCCCGTCTCGGCCACGAGGAAGGCGACCTCGTGCAGCTCGCCGAAGCGTCCGCTGCGGTAGGCGCCCAGGTTGATGAACCACAGGCGGCGCGAACCGCCTGGCGGCTCCGGGCGCAGCACCACGCGATGCCCGTCGACCACCTCGAGCGGCAGCCACGAATCGATGTGCAGCCCGCGCAACGCGCCGAACCACTGGCCCATCAGCTGCTCATACGTGGACTCGATGGTGTCGCCGACGGCGAAGACCGCATCGTGCAGTTCCGTATTGGCGCCGGGGGCGGTGCCGCCGAGCATGACCGCAAACAGCTTCATGGGCGGCGCTCCTGCAGCCCGCGCACCAGTTCGCGGCTCACGTCGTAGGTGAAGCCCGACTCCGGCGCGAAGCGCCAGAATTCCTCCAGGCAGCTGGTGCCGGTCGAGAGCTCGTACGACAGCGCGGTGGCCAGCAGGTCCAGCCGGTCGGCGTCGCGCACGAGCCTGGCCTCGGGCGTGGCCTGCGCCTCGAATTCCACCCACAGGTCCATCCACTCGCCGGCAAAGCCGATCCCGGCCAGCAGTTCGTCCAGGGCGGCGCTCTCGGCGGCCATCTTGGCGCCCGGCGGCAGCAGACGCGAGGCGCCCAGCGAGAGGTCTCCGGTCACGCTCTCGGCCAGGTCATGGGCGATGGCCATCGCCAGCACCTTCGCACGGTCCAGCTTCTCCGGCACGCTGCCGAGCAGCGCCAGCGCGATGAGCGCCACGCCATGGCTGTGGTCGGCCACGCTTTCGGGCGAAGGCACGCCGCGCTGGAACCAGCCGGTGCGCGGCGTTGTTTTCAGCCGGTTGGCCTGCATCAGCATGTCCAGCAGGCGCCCAGCGACGACATCGGCCATGTTCGGGACCTTTCGCCACGGTTTCAGCCGCGGAACACCCACCAGGTGATCGCGACTCCCAGGACCACCAGCCAGCTCAGCCAGACCAGCAGCCCGCGATGCTTCGACGGTACGTTCGGCCCCGCCGTCGCGTACGTCAACCCGGCCAGTTGTGCGCTCGAAGGCGCGGGCGCCGTCAGGCTCACGAGCACGAGCACGGCGACGCAGATCGCGAACAGCATCGCCGCGAAGTGCAGGAAGTTCATCTTCGCGTAGGCCAGCAGCAGGCCGTCCAGCGACCCCGCGTTCAATTCCAGCACCAGTCGCAGCGCGCCCAGCACGAAGCCCGCGCCGAGGGCGGCCATGGCGCCGCGCGCGTTCACGCGCGTCCAGAACAGGCCCAGCAGGAAGACCGCCGCGATGGGCGGCGAGATGTACGCCTGCACGCTCTGCAGGTACTGGTAGAGCTGGCCCGAGATGCGCGCCATCAGCGGGATCCACAGCACGGCCAGCAGCACCAGCACGCCGGTGGCGATCTGGCCGAACGCCACCAGTTGCCGCTCGGAAGCCGCCGGCTTCAGCTTGCGGTAGATGTCGAAGGTCATCAGGGTCGAGCACGAGTTGAACACCGACGACAGCGAGCTCATGAGCGCCGCGAGCAGCCCCGCCACGACGATGCCGCGCAGTCCGGCCGGCAGCAGGGCCGTGACCATCGCCGGCAGCGCCTGGTCGGGCCTTTCCAGCACCAGCTTGCCCTGCTGCACCAGCCCGTAGGCCGCGACGCCCGGCAGCACGAACAGCACCACGGGCAGCAGCTTCAGGAGGGCGGCGAAGATGGTGCCGCCACGCGCATGGTCGAGATTGCGTGCCGCCAGCACGCGCTGGACGATGAACTGGTCGGTGCACCAGTACCAGACGCCGAGGATGGGCGCCCCCAGCAGGATGCCGGTCCAGGGGAAGTTCGGGTCGGTGGCCGGCAGCCACATGTCGAAGAAGCCGGGGCCGGCGCTCGCCTTCAGCTGGGACCAGCCGCCCAGGGCGTTCACGCCGGCAAAGGTGAGCACCAGCGAGCCGATCAGCAGCACGAACAACTGCAGCGTGTCGGTGATGAGCACCGCGCGCAGGCCGCCCAGCACCGTGTAGATGCCGGTGGCCACCACGACGATCAGCGCGCCGACCCAGAAATCGAGCCCCATCAGCGCGCCGAAGACGATGCCGCCGGCGGCGATGGTGACCGAGATCTTCGTCAGCACATAGCCCACCACCGAGATGACGGCCAGGTACCAGCGCGCCGCCGGCGAGTACCGGCGCTCGAGGAACTCGGGCATGGTGGTGACGCCGCTGCGCAGGTAGAACGGGACGAACACCCAGCCCAGCAGCAGCAGGATCAGCGAGGCCAGCACCTCGAACTGCCCGACCGCGACGCCGCTGGCGGCGCCGGTGCCCGCCAGGCCCACCAGGTGTTCCGAACCGATGTTCGAGGCGAACAGCGAAGCGCCCACCACGAACCAGCCCACGTCCCGGCCGGCCAGGAAGTACTGCCCGGAACTCTCGCGCACGCGCTCGCGCCGCGTGTAGAGCCAGGCGATGAAGAACACCAGTGCGAAGTACGCGGCAATGACCAACCAGTCGAGCCAGGCCAGGCGGTTCATGGTATCCTCTCGGCGTCCCGGGATCCGGTATCAGGGCGGATGGGGATCATTCTGGACGATGGGGGCGGGCCGTGTCAGCAAAAAGCGCCGATCGGGAGCTCGATCCATGAAGGCAGCGGCCGTTGTCATCGGCATGGTGGTCCTGGCGTTCTGTGCCCGGGCCGCGGAAGTCACCTTCGAGGTGTCGGTACCCCCGTCGACGCCGGCACAGGCCGTGGTGTACGTGGCGGGCGACTTCCAGGGCTGGCGCCCGGGAGAGGCGGCGTGGGCGCTGGAGCGCGGCAGCGACGGGCTGTGGCGGCGACGGGCGACGTTCCCTGACGGGCAGCCCCTGCAGTTCAAGTTCACGCTCGGCGGCTGGTCGTCCGTGGAGAAGGGGCCGGCCGGCGAGGAGCTCCAGAACCGCCTGCACGTGGCGCTCGGCGACACGACGCTGTCGCTGGCGGTTGCCGGCTGGGCCGACGGCTCCCCGCCGCGAGCGAGCACGACCGGCGATGTGCGGCGGCTCGAGGTCCCCGGCTTCCTGGACGGCCGCCGCGTCTGGGTCTGGCTGCCGCCCGGCTACGAGGACGACCCGGCGCGCCGCTACCCCGTGCTCTACCTGCTGGACGGCCAGAACGTCTTCGATGCCGCCACCAGCTTCGCGGGCGAGTGGGAAGTGGACGAATCGCTGGCCCGGCTCGTGGACGCGGGCGGGGTCGAACCGCTCATCGCCGTGGCAGTGGCCAACGGCGAGGGCCTGCGCGCGCGGGAGTACACGCCCTGGCCGGAGCCCGCCTGGCGCGAAGCAACCGGCGGCGGGGGCGATCACCTGCGCGCCATCGTCGAGGTGCTGAAGCCTGCCGTCGACCGCGCCTTCCGTACACTCGACGGCCCCACCCACACGGGTCTGTGCGGGTCCTCGTTCGGCGGGCTCATGGCCCTGCATGCGGCCTATGCGCGCCCCGACGTCTTCGGCCGCCTGGCTGCGCTGTCGCCCAGCCTGGCCTGGGCCGGCCACGCGCCGCAGGCCATGGCGGCCTCGCGACCGCGTCCCGCCGTGCGCCTGTACGTCGACATGGGATCGCGCGAGGAAGGCAACCTGCAGGACGGCGACGGCAACGGCGTCGACGACTCCCTCGACGACCTGCGCGCCCTTCGCGAAGCGCTCCTGCGCCGCGGATTCCGCGAGGGCGAAGACCTCCTCGTCGTCGAGGATGACGGCGCACGCCACCACGAGTCGTTCTGGGCGCGGCGCTTTCCCGCGGCTGCCCGATTCCTGTTCCCGGCCCAGGCCGGGCCCCGGTCGACAACCAGGGCCCCATAGGAACAGGCCCGGGACCACGCCTGTGATCCCGGGCCCCGTGGCGGAGATGTTCCTGCCTACCTGAACATCGCCTTCAGCGTGCCCAGGTTCGTGACTTCCTCGGCGGCCTTCTCGTCGACCTCGAAGTCGGCAAGGTCGCCGGTGAATTCCTGGTTCGAGTCACCGAAGTCCAGCGTCAGGCCGTCCTTGCCGGTTTCCTCGTCGTCGTCGCCCAGGATCTGGCTGCCGTCGGGGCAACCGCTGTGGTTCCATTGGCACAGGTTCTTGATCAGGCGCAGTCCGGCACGCCGCTCGTTGTTGCGCGGTTCCTGGTGACGGCTGCGCGAATCCAGGGGATGGGCCACCAGCCAGGCGTCGGCAGCGGCCACGGACTCGGCGATATCATTCGTGGCGCCGTTGGCCAGATTCAGCTTGGCCACAGCCAGCTGGTGCGCCAGGCGACGGGCCACCTGCCCGCGATGCGGACCGCGCAGGAGGTGCGTCAGCTGCCCCGCATCGTACTCGACGTGGCCCAGGCTCAGCGCGCCCACCGGCCATTGCGAGCGATGGCGCAGCCACCAGCGGGCGGCGTGCCGGCAGGTATCGGCCGGCGTGCCGCCGTCGGCATTGCAGGCCAGCGGGGTGACGACATCGCCCTGGGTCAGCGAGTAGACATCGCCGCGCGCATCGTAGACTTCGGCGAAAGCAATCATCGTGGCTGAGCGGTCGAGCGGCGTCTGCCAGGCGGCCCCGAACGGGTAGGTTGCCGTCGCCGTCGCCGGGATCTCGAGCCACTGTTCCCAATGATAGTCCTCGATCACGACGCCGACGCTGTCGGCCAGTTGCATGTCGAAGAGGAGGAGTACCATCGTTGCGCCCGGCCGGAAGGCGACGGTCGCTTCCGCGCTCCACGCGTTGCAATCCGCAGTGGCGGTCAGTGCCTCCAGCGTCCCGGCGCCCGCCAGCGCCGGCGGCAGGAACAGGACGGCCAGGGCCAGCAGCAGATGCTTGTTTCTCATGGTGCCTTCTCCTGTGCTACTGCGGCCATCCCTCATGACCGCCGTGCCTTGTGCAGTCGAGCAGGAGCATTTTGCGGGCCATGATGGTACCCGGGGCTGCGCACTGGCCGCTTGCTTCGCGGGCGGGGTGCGCTACGATGCCGTCCATGAACTGCCCGATCTGCCGTTCCGCCGCCCGTTTCGCGCGCGTGGGCGCCTATGCGCGCTGCGCGGCCTGCGGGGGCTTCTTCCTGCCCGACCCGCCCGCACTGCCGGGCAACGCGCCGTTCAGCGGCGCTGCGGCCGCGCATTGTGAAGCGGCCGATCTCGTGCGCAAAGCGTACTTCAGGCGCCGCCTGGACCTGGCATTGCGACATGCGAACGTCGACAGCGGTCCGGGCCGGCTGGTCGACGTCGGCTGCGGCGCGGGCATCCTGCTGGCGGACGCCGCCGCGCGTGGCTGGCAGGTGGCGGGCGTCGAGTTGTCGCCGGAGCTGGCAGCGCGCGCACAGGAACGGGTGCCGACGGCCACCATCGTCACGGGTGACGCGGTTTCCGGCAGCGAATGGCCGTGGCCCGGCGCCGCCGATGTCGTCATCGCGTTGGATGTGCTCGAACACGTGGTCGACCCGACGGCGTTGCTGCAACGCTGTCGCGCGGGCCTGCGTCCCGGCGGGGTCCTGGTCGTGCAGACTCCGAACGCGCGCTCCCTGCGCGCGCGCTGGCAGAAGGACCGCTGGCCGATGCTGGACCCGGCGCAGCACCTGGTGCTGTACCCGCCGACGCAGCTGCGACGTGCGCTGCGCGAAGCCGGCTTCGTGGTGGAAACCCGTCAGACGGTGAGCGGCACCGGTTGCGAGGTGGGGCTGTCGCGCATCGTCGCGGCGGCGCGCGAGGCGGCGCTTTCGCCGGGCGAGCTGGGCAACGCCGTCCTGGTCGTGGCGCGGGCGCGCTGAACCTGCGCGCCGCGGCCACACCGCAGCATCAGTCGCGCGTCCACAACGTCGGCTGCTCCAGCCCGAGACCCGCCGTCGAGCGGTAGCCCACGGCGTGCACCACGCCGTCGCCGTCGACCGCCATCTGCTGCACCTTGCCCTGGAACGGCGTCATCTCCCGCGTGGCCGTGGTGCCCGACACGCGCACGATGGTCGCCAGCCCGGCGCCGCCGGCGCCGCCGCAAGCCACGTACCAGGCGCCGTCAGCCGACGGCAGGATGTCGTTGATGCCGCCGATCAGGTCGCCGTCCGGCAGCGCGATGTCGCTCCAGGTGCCGGCGCTGCTGCGCAGCATCAGGAACGCACGCGGCGACTGGCCACCGCCGCCCGCGAGGCCCCCGACCATGAGGGCGCCGGCTGCTGTTCCCGCGATGCAGCGGAATGTCCGCGTGGCGACCCCGGCTCCCAGCGGAACCTTGCGCCACACGCCGGCCACCGTGTCGAGCGACAGCACCACCTGCAGCGTGTCGGCTCCTTCGTCATAGCCGCAGGCCAGCGCACGCCCGCCGTCGACGAAGACATCGGTGTAGCCGCCCTCGTGCTGCGTGTCGAGCGGTGTCACCTCGATGGCCCAGATTCCCGGCTCACGGCTCGACCACAGCGTGCCGCCGATGCCAGTGCCGCCGGCGACCATCAGGTCATCGTCACCGTCGACCGCGGCGATGCGCACGCCTGGGCGCGCAATCGAGGCTGTCGGGTAGCTGCGCCCGTCGTAGAGCAGGCAGGGGTCGATGTCCTGGTCCAGGAATCCGCCCACCGCCAGTCCCAGGGCGCCGGCCGCCAGGTCCAGCAGCACCGCGTTGTCGGGCGGGTCGGCCAGTTCCGCGCTGACCCAGTGCCGCTCCGGGTCGCGCGACAGCAGCAGGTAGTCGGTGCCGACCTTCTGCGATGTCCCGCCCAGGATGTGGCCCTGGTTGCCGTCGAAGTCGATGGCGGTCAAGCCCACGCCGATCGTCAACAGGGGCAGGTCCTCGACATGCCAGGCGTCGGTGTTCGCGGGCATGGTGGGGCGATCGTCGTCGCAGCCCGACAGTCCCGCCAGGACGCCCATCCCGGCAGCGATGGCGACGACCGGCAGGCAGTTGTGGACCAGGAGGCTGATGCCCGAACGGAGCGGATATCTCAGGCTCACGGTGTCATCTCCGGGGGAGCGGGGCGGTGGCGGCCGTTGGGCGGGCAGTCGCCGTGGCAGCCGTGAACATACGAATCCGCCCCCGGCGCGGCAACGCGTCGGGATGGGTGGAGATCATGTCAAGGATGTTGACAATAGTGCGGGCGCCAGCAGCGGGGTGTCCCAGGTGTTTGGGTTGTAGTGTCAATATTGTTGACGAAGTGTTCGGCGCCTCGGGCGGGGGCATCGAGGCGGCTTTCTGGGATGACAACATGGTTGACGTTGGAGTCCCGTTCGGGCAACCTGACAACCGGATCCACTTTCAGGGAGGAAGCCATGCCCGACCCGATCCCGGTTGCCGGGAGACCATCTGCCGATACTCCTGCCGTGGACCCGCAGGCTGTCTTCGCCGCCGGCGCCCTGGTGGCGGCGGCGCGCCGGCTGGCCGAACACCTCGAGGCGGCGGCCCGCGATCTCCACGCCGGCGACGACCTGACGGTGGCCGAACGGGGCCTGTTGCTGCTCCTGCGGCAGGGGGGCGTGCAGACCATTCCCCAGCTCGCGGCGCGGCGCGGCGCCTCGCGGCAGTATCTCCAGCAGACGCTGGCACCGCTGGTCGAGCGCGGGCTGGTGACCTGGCGCGAGAACCCGCGTCACCGGCGCTCGCGCCTGGCCGAACTGACGCCGGCCGGCGTCGGGCTGGCGCGGCGCGTCATGGCGCGCGAAGGGGCCATGCTCGGTCGCCTGGCGGTGGCCGTGGACAGGACCAGGCTGCAGGCCGCGACCGAGGTCGTGCGGGCCATCGATGACGCCCTGTGCGAGGGCAGGGACGTCCTGGTCGCCGAAGCGGCGGCGGCGTCCGGGCGGACCATGGCCGCCGAAGGCTGACCACGACCGCGCGATGGCGGGCCTCAGTCGGCTGCGAGTGCCAGCCCGGCCAGGCGGCCGGTGGTCCAGCAGCCCTGGAAGTTGAAGCCGCCGGTCACGCCGTCGATATCCAGCACCTCGCCCGCCAGGTACAGTCCCGGGCAGCGACGACTCTCCATGGTGCGAAAGTCCACCTCGCGCAGGTCCACGCCGCCGCAGGTGACGAACTCCTCCTTGTGCGTGCTCTGCCCCGTGGTGTGCAGGCACGTGTTGCGCAGGGCCGCGCCAAGCATCTCGCGGCCGGCCCGGTCGAGGTCGCCCCAGCGCTGCTGCGCGTCCACGCCGGCATGCATCGCCAGGGCGGTCCACAGGCGCTTCGGCAGGCCGCCCGGCCCCAGCGCCACGACTTCCTGCTTGCCGTGTGCGTGCGCCCACTCCTTCAGCAGCGCATCGATGCCGGATGCAGGCGTGCCGGGCAGCCAGTCCACGCGCAGTTCCGCAACATACCCCGCCTCGTGCAGCGTGCGCGCCGCCCAGGCCGAGAGCACCAGCACGGCCGGGCCGCTCACGCCACGGTGGGTGACCAGCACCGGACCGCGGCGGCTGACGGCGGCACGGCCCTCGCCCACGGCGACGACCGCATCGGCCACGGCTACGCCGGCCAGCGCGGTGAGCCAGGGTTCGGCACAGTCCAGGCTGAACAGCGAGGGCACCGGCGGCACCACCGTGTGTCCCAGGGCCGCGGCCAGCGTGTAGCCGTCGACGCTCCCGGCGTCGCCCCGCGAGGTGCGGCCGCCGGTGGCGAGCAGCACCTTGTCGGCGACAATCGGTTCGCCGGCCTCGGGCTCCACGCGGAAGCCGCCTTCGGTCACGCTCACCGCGCGCACACCTTCGCGCAGGCGCAGGTCCACGCCCAGGTCTCTTGACGCGCCCAGCAGCGCCTCGGCCACGGTGCGCGAGTCGTCGGTGGTGGGGAACATGCGGCCATCGGCTTCGGTTTTCAGCACCACGCCGTGCGCAGCGAACCAGGCCGCGGTCTCGGCCGGGCCGAAGCGGGTGAGGGGGCCGCGCAATTCGCGGCCGCCGCGCGGGTAGCGTGTGACCAGCTCCCGGGGGTCGAAACAGGCGTGGGTGACGTTGCAGCGCCCGCCGCCGGACACCAGCACCTTGGCCAGCGGCTTGCCGGCCTTCTCGAACACGACGACCGGTCGGCCCGGCGCCGCCTCTCGAGCGGTAACGGCCGCGAACAGGCCCGCCGGCCCGGCGCCGACAACGACGATCATGCATGCCTCCGCAGGGTGGACGTCCGGCGCCCCGCGCCGCTACCATGGCCGGAATGCCGCGAGGCAAGAATGCCCCAACCACCTTCGCCGCGCCAGCGACGACTTCCCGGGAGAACCGCCATGCCGTCCACTGCCCACCGCAACGCTCTCCGTACCGTCGTGCGCGTCGCAGCGTTCATGGCCGTCGCCGCCGCCACCGCAATGGCCGCCGGGCTCGATCCGCGCCTGGCGCCCCTGGCTCCCTACGTGGACCGCGTGTTCACCGCGAACATGGGGCCGGCCGGGAACGAGGCCGCGACCGTCGACGTGCAGGAGTGGGAGACCATCCTCGGCGGCAAGGCCGTGCGCATCACCCACTCGATCAACGGCGGTGACTACGGCGGCGAGTCGATCATCATGTGGGACGTCTCACGTCAGGCCATCGCCTACTGGTACGTGACCACGGCCGACTTCTACACGCACGGCACCATCACCGCCGCCGGTGATTCACTGGTCACGCGCGAGCAGGTGGTGGGCAATGCGGGGGACATCAGCGAGGTGGAGGGCGTCTGGCGCCGCACGGCCGACGGTCACACCGTCGAGAGCCGCATGAAGATCGGTGGGCAGTGGCAGCCGAAAAGGACCTCGACCTACCGGGAGACGCCGGGCGCCGTGCCGATGTTCCGCTGAGTCGCGGCCGCGGGTAGCGACCGGGAGCGTTAACCCGCCAATCCCAGCTTGCCGATGGCCCCGATGACCGCGGCGTGGACCGGCCCGCAGGTGGCTACGACGCCGCGATTGACCGCCAGCTTGACCCCGCGCGAGAAATCGAGCGGCTTGCCGGCAATGTCCGTCACCGTGCCGCCGGCCTCCGTCACCACCAGGGCGCCGGCAGCGTGATCCCAGATGTTCTCGGAATAGTCGGCACGGTTCGGCATGCGCAGGTAGGCTTCAGCTTCCCCACGGGCGACCACGCCGTACTTGGCCTGGCTGTCCAGCCGCACCGGCGGGGCCGTGACGCCCAGCAGCTCCGTCACGCGGGCTGCGTTGCCGTGCGACGAATGGGCGGCTTCGACCGACTCGCAGAATCGCACCCGCGCCGGGTCGGCGACGGCGCTCGTGCCCATGGTCCGCGGTGCACCCGCCGCACGCAGCGGCATCTGCCAGGCGCCGCCGCCGGCCAGTGCGGCGAACAGCGTGCCGTCGCCGGCATCGTCGGCCACCTGCGTACCCAGGCTGGGGCAGCCCATCACCGCGGCCGCCAGTTGCCCATCGACTATGAGCGCCAGCGCGATGGCGTACTGCCCGCCCCGCAGGAATCCCTTGGTGCCGTCGACGGGGTCGAGGGCCCAGAAGCGCGGCGCAGTCGCGGCGAACTGCCCGCGGTCGATCCACGCGCAGACGTCCCCGGCGCCGGCGCCCGGTCGCCGCGCGGCGACCAGCGCCGTCACGCGCGCCAGCAGGGCCGCGGCTTCCGGCTGTCGCAGTGCGGCAGCGGATTCCTCGCCCATCACCGGGTCGGTCGCGAAGGCCTCGCCGAGGGCACGGCACACCAGCGCCTGGGCGCCGAAATCGGCCACGGTGACCGGGCTGCGGTCGGGCTTGGCCAACGCGCCGCGGTCGACCGCCTGTCCAACCTCATGGCACAGCGAACCGGCTTCGCGAACGGCGTCCAGGGCCACGTCCAGTTCGCGGGCCAGCGGATGGGCGGACCAGGGGCGGGTGGAATCGGATGCGGTCATGCGGCCTCCGGGCTGGTTGGTGCGACCGGCAGCACCTTAGCTGCACGGGGTCGGCGCGGCAATGCCCGGTCGCGGCGCAGAAATCTCTGGATCAAAGCGGACCATTGCATTAGGAATTGAGACACATCCAGCATTCGAAGTCGCCATTTCAGGAGCGCGCGGCCCACCCCGCGCAGGAGGAACCCCCATGAAACGTATCGTCGCGCTGGCACCCCTGGTGCTGATGCTGCTGGCCGGCCCCGTGCTGGCCAACGACCTGACCGGGCGCTGGGGCGTGGGCACCCAGCTCGGCCTGCAGAAGATGATCGGCGGCGAGCACGACTATTCGAACGCCGACCAGGATGTCGCGTTCTGGCTGCGCAACGGGCTGAACCCGAACTGGTCGCTGGAGATGGGCCTGCGCTACGGCTGGGTGCGCCCGGGCGCCCTGAGCGGCGAGGACGCCGGCCTCACTTTCGACAGCGTGCATGCCTACTACACGACCACGATGCACGGCCTGATCGGCGTCCGCCGCCATTTCGGTTCCGAGTCGTCGTTCGTGCCCTACATGGGGCTGTACGCCGGTTACCTCGATTGGCGCGTGCGTGACGAGAACGGCACCGACGGCGTGGGCCTGATGCCCGACGGCGAGATCGTGCACGGCTACGACGCCGAGGGTCGCAGCCATCCGCTGCACGGCCAGAACTTCACCGGCACGCTGGGGCTGGGCGTGGAGTGGTTCGTGGGCGAGAACTCGAGCCTGGACCTGGGCGCGCGCTATTCGCGCATCATCGACAACGACCTCGACACCATCGGCAGCGGCAACCTATGGGGCGCCGAAGAGGTCGATGTCAACGACGGCATCCTCGAAGCCTACGTCGGCTTTGCCATGTACTGGGGCGGCGACAAGGACAAGGATGACGACGGCATCCTCGACGACGCCGACCTCTGCCCCGAAGTGGCCGAGGACTTCGACAGCTGGCAGGACACCGACGGCTGTCCCGAGCCGGACAACGACAGCGACGGCATCGGCGACACCGTCGACGGCTGCCCGAACGACGCCGAGGACCGCGACGGCTTCCGCGACGAGGACGGCTGCCCCGATCCCGACAACGACGGTGACGGCGTGCTCGACGCCAAGGACAAGTGCCCGGACCAGGCCGAGGATCCGGACGGCTTCCAGGACGCGGACGGCTGCCCCGACCCGGACAACGACGGCGACGGCGTGAACGACGCCGCCGACACCTGCCCCGACACGCCGGCCGGCGTGAAGGTGGACAAGGACGGCTGCCCGCTGGCCGCTGAGATCAAGGCGACGATGACGCTCAAGGGCGTGCGTTTCAAGACCGGCTCGGCCGTGCTCGACCCGGTGTCGGTGACGACGCTCGAGGAAGTCGCGGCTTCGCTGAAGGCATGGCCGATGGTGCGCGTGGAAGTGCAGGGCCACACCGACAACGTCGGCTCGGCCGAGGCCAACCGTAACCTCTCGGCCCAGCGTGCCGAGGCCGTGCGCCAGTACCTGGTCGGCGCCGGCGTCGAGGCCGGCCGGATGACCGCTGTCGGTTACGGCGAGGACCTGCCGGTGGCGGACAACACCACCGACGCGGGTCGCCAGGCGAACCGGCGGGTGGATCTGGTGCGTACCGATCGCTAGGATGCCGCCTGACGGCGGTGCGCGGGGCCCCGGGAACGTCCCGGGGCCCCGTTTCCTTGAGCGGGTGAGGGGCGTGCGGAAGCGATGACGTTGGTGCGACAGCTGCGCGACCTGTGGGCGGGGAACCTGCCGCTCCACGAGACCCTGTGGACCTGGGGTCTCTTCCGCGGACTGTTGCTCAACGTCGGCTGCACCCTGGTCTCGATGTGGATCTGGCTGGTGTACGACACCGGGCCGGTTGCCGCGTTGGCCCTGGGCATCCATTTCCTGCCGGTGCCCTACAACGTCGTCTTTGCCGTGGGGGCCTGGCGCTCGGCGGCCGACCCGCGGCATTCAGACCGTGCGCGGCTGTACTCGCGGGTCATCGCGGTTGCCCTGGCGGCACTCTACATGTTCATCTGAACCCGGCGTGTTCACCCGGACGGCGACTCGTTTTCGCCCGCAGCATGCCAGGCCAGCGCCATCCCGGCGCGCCCGACCGCATCCAGTTCCGTGAATGCCAGGTGTCTCTGCTCCGGTTGCAGGGGCAGCGCGTGCAGAAGCAGGTCGGCCAGTTGGCCCACCGGCGCTTCATCAGGCATGCTCTCCCAGTTGCCGTTGGAACGTGCCTGCAGTGCCGCGACCAGTTCCGCGCGCATTGGCGCGGATACTTCGCCGCCCGCATCGCGGTCCGGGACGACACGGGCATCGACCCGGCGATAGAGGCGCTCGCTCGGCACTTCGGCCATGTCCACGCGCGTCAGCGCGAGCAGGAGGATGAGCCAGCGGCCGTCTTCCAGTTCCTCGGTCTGGACGATCTCGACCAGGGTGCCCAGCTCCGGCAGCACGGGCCCCGACTGGCCGACCGGGGCCCGGTCGTCGACCGGTGCGCAGGGCGCCATCACGAAGCGACCGCTGCTGTCCATCAGGTCACCCATCATCTGGCGATAGCGGGTCTCGAAGATGTGCAACGGCGTCACCGTGCCCGGAAACAGGTAGTACCCGGGCAGGGGGAATACGGGCAGTCCGCGCATGACAACGGGCGGGTTCACGACGGCAGGCACTCCTGGCTCGGGGAGATGGCATTGCGGCCTTCCCCCAGGATAAGGCCGGCCGCACGGGCGGCCAGTCGGGTGCGGCGGCTAACGCGATGCCGCGGTGCGTTTATAGCGCCGCGTGGTCACATCGTCACCGCTCTCGTTGCTGTAGGTTTCCGAACGGGTGAAATGTTCGGCGTCCTCGAAGACGAATTCGCAGGCGACCATGCGCGAGGCATGCTCGCCGGCCAGGTTGGTCACGTCGAGGAACGTGAACGGCAGGTGATCCGCGGGCCCCGTCAGGTCGGCCACCAGTCGCGGCTGGTTGCCCTGGGCGCAGTAGTGCGTGAGCAGGACACGTTGTCCGTCAGGATGGTAGACGGTCTGCGTCAGGGTCGTACCCGCTTCGTAGCGCTCGACCAGGGCGCTGTCGCGGGAGATCGGCTCGAAAGTGAGCCGGATGACCGTACCCTTCGCCGTCACGGACTCCCATTGACCGGCCAGGCCCAACAGGCGCGCGAACGCCGCTTCGCCTCCGGCTGGCGCGGTGGCAGGCGTGACTTCCGTCGCCGCTGCCGCCGCCGTCCGACTCGCGCCGCCGACACCCGCCAGCATGGCCATGAGCAGGATCAGGTTTCGCATCATCGACTCCCTGTGTACGGTGTTGGGGCTGATCACGCCCTGTCGGCGATCGTCCGCAGCGAAAGTGGCGCGAATCGCGGGGAACCTCCACGGCCGGGGAAAGGTTCCCTGAAGGCCGGTTCACGGTGTAAGCTTCCCGGGGTTCGACGGTGGCAGGCACCGGACGTCCCACCTGCGATCCTGGACAGGAGTCACCCCATGGCCGAAGCGGCGCGCAGCCACGGGCTGCAGACGATCTTCTCGTTCTTCCTGGGACTGATGCTGACCGCGTTCATCGGCGTGGGTGTCTACACCTTCCACCCGCCGGTGAAGGAACTCGACCGGCAGATCCAGGAGCTGGACCGCCGCGAGCAGGCGATCCGCAACGCGAACCCGAAGGACGAGTTGACGGTTGCCGATCGCGACGAGGTCCAGCAGATCACCGACTCCCGCAACCAGCTGTACGATGCCGCACAGGCCCGGCGCGAAGCGTGGGGCCGCAGCACGAGCATCATCCTGATCGCCCTGGCCACGCTGGTCATGGCCGTGTCGCTGGTGCGCGCGGACCAGTTGCCGGTGATCAGCAACGGCCTGTTGCTGGGCGGCGTGTTCACGATGGTCTACGGCGTCGGCTGGATCGTTGCCACCGACACGTCCGTGTCCCGGTTCGTGGTCATGACCGTGGCCCTGGCCATCACCCTGGGGCTGGGCTATGCCCGGTTCGTGCGACGACGGGCGTCGCCATCGCTGCCAGCAGGCTCGGCCTTGCCGGACAGCGAGGGGCTGGCGCGCCTCGAGCAGCGCCTGCAGGACGTCGAGGATCGCCTGGACAGGGCAGCCGGTGTGCTTGGATCCGGGGGCAATCGCTGATCGGTGCTGCCGCCGGCCGCATCATCATTTGGCTGCTGCGGCCTTCGCCTGCGCCGCTGCGCGCAGGATGGCCTCCAGGCTCAACTCCACATCGGCTGCAGTCGTGGCCCACGAACACACGCTGATGCGCATGGCCGTGCGACCCTGCCAGACGGTGCCGCCACACCAGCAGGTGCCGTCCGACTGCACGAGAGCGATCGTGCGTTCCGTGACCTCCGGCGAGCCGAACGAAACCAGCACCTGGTTTAGGTTCACCTCGTTCAGCACGTCGTGGCCGGCGGCGACGAATCCGGCGGCGAAACGAGCGGCGTGGCGACAGCAGCGCTCGATCATTTCGGCGATCCCGGAGCGGCCGAGCGTGTGAAGCGCGGCCCACACCTCGACGCCTCGCGCACGCCGCGACAGCTCGGGCGTGAAGTCCGACGGGATGCGCGGCGAATCCGCCGGCAGGTAGGCTGCACGCACCGCCATGGCAGCGCCCAGGGCGCGCCCGTCGCGGACGAAGGCCAGTCCGCAATCGTACGGCACGTTCAGCCACTTGTGCGCGTCGACAGCCCACGAGTCGGCGCCTTCGATGCCGGCCACCTGATGCCGCCGCGCCGGGGCGGCCGCCGCCCACAGCCCGAAGGCGCCATCCACGTGCACCCAGGCGTCGGCTGCCCTGGCCGCCGGTATGATCGCCTCGAGGGGATCGCAGGCGCCGGTATTCACGTTGCCTGCCTGCAGGCAGACGATCGTGGGACCGTGCAGGCGCGGCAGGGCATCGGCACGCATGCGGCCCTGTCCATCCACCGGAACGCGCGTCACGCGCGTGCGCCCGAGTCCCAGCACGCCCAGCGATTTCAGCAGCGTCGGATGCACTTCCTCGCCGACCACCACCGTGATGGGTGGGGCGCCGAACAGTCCAGCAGCTTCGACGTCCCAGCCTGCCCTCTCCAACACCGTGTGGCGAGCGGCGGCGAGCGCCGTCAGGTTCGCCACCGTCGCGCCCGTGACGAAGGCGCCTTGGCAATCGGCGGGCAGTCCGAGCATGTCCACCAGCCAGCGCAGCGCCACCCGCTCGATCTCCGCCGTGGCAGGTGTCGGGTGGTAGAAGGCGGTGTTCTGGTCCCACGCCGTGGCCAGCCAGTTGGCAGCTACCGTCACCGGCAGCGCTCCCCCGATCACGAATCCGAAGAATCGCGGTCCCGCCATGGCCATCGTCGCGGGAGAGCCCACGTCATCGAGCCGGCGAAGGACCTCGTGCGGGTCCGTCGGGCAGTCGGGCAGGGGTGTGTCCCAGGCGGCCAGTCCTGCCACGGCGGCGGGGTCGGGTCGTACCGCGCGCGCGTCAACGGATTCGAGATAGCGGACGGCCCGAGCCGCCGCTTCCTGCAGGAGTTCGCGGGACATTCCAGGTCCTTTCGGCAGGGGAACCTCCCCAGGCTAATTGCGACGCGGTGGCGCCGCTGCCCGCAGGTGGGATCCTGCAGCGCTCCATCGGGTCCGGCGCGCAGGCAAGGGAAAGGGCCGCCCCCTCGCGGGTGGCGGCCCATTCCCTGACGTCGAACGTCGGTCGAAGACTACCGGTACAGGCTCTTGATGCCGCCCCAGGTCGCCGAATCGGTGGCAACGATGCCTTCCTGCTCCAGGCTCACGTTGTCCACGTACATCTTCGAGATGCTGCCGACATTGGCACCCGTGTTGGCCATGAACTGGATCGACAGGAAGTCCGTACCGGCCGGCGCCACGAACGAACCGCTGTACGTATTCCAGCCGGCCGACGCGTAGTTGCCCAGCAGGCCCGAGGTGCCGACGATGCCGGCGCCCGTCTTTTCAGCGAAGATCTGCACGAAGAAGACGCCGCCCAGGGCCGCCTGGCCCAGCTTCAGGTCGAAGGTCCACGTGACCAGGCCGCCGGCGGCCGTGCCCGGCGCCGTCGTCTGCTTCAGGGTCAGGCCCAGGGCCTCGGCATGGTTGTCCATGAAGGCGCAATGGGTACCGGCGGCCGACGGGCCGTTGTCCGCGACCACGGTGACGGCCGAGTTGCCGCTCAGGCCGAACGCCTGCCAGGCAGTCAGGTCGCCGGACTCGAAACCGGGGTTCGTCAGGGCGTTGGCGGCGAAACCGGCCGTCGCGCTCAGCGTCACCAGGGCGACGCAGGCAACGCTGGTCATCAGCTTTCTCATTGTCATCATCCAGCCTCCTCTTGAAGTGATCCGCAGTGCGGGACCGGTCGTCGCTCCCCGAAGGAGCCGGGCGTGCGAACGGCCTCGCGATGACTCATCCAGCCCAGTCATTTTCGGCCGCGGGGCGGGCTCATTCCCCTCGGTTGCGGCCGAAAATCGAGTGCGTACCCCGTCAGCGAGGCACGCTATTTCACGAGCACCAGCTTGCCGCTCGCCGTGCTGCCGGCGCTCAGCAAGCGGTAGTGGTAGACGCCGGCGGCGGCATTGCGGCCCAGTTCGTCGCGGCCGTCCCAGCGCACCGCGTTGACGCCGACCTGGCCGATGCCCTGGAAGCCGGTCACGCGGCGCCCGCCGATGTCATAGACCTCGATCTCGTACGGGCCCGCGGCCGGCAGCTCGAAGCGCAGTTCGGTGCCCGCGTTGAACGGGTTGGGCACGTTTGCCAGCACCTTCGCCCCGACAGGGCGGTACTCGGGGCGGTCCGTGCCGCTGGCCAGCCCGCCCGAGTAGTAGATGTCGTCGAGGGCGAACTCGCAGCCGACGCCCTGTTCCTCGAGGATCACGAACTCGTAGCTCAGCATGCGCAGGTCGATGGCCGTGCCGCGCAGGTCTGTGACCGGGATCGACGCCTGGCCCCACTCGCCGTTCCGCACCAGGCCGTACTTCGTCTGGCCGGCGGGGAAGCTCACGTAGTACTGGTTGTTCCAGGTGTCGATGACGCCGATCTTGAAGGTGACGTTGGCCGGGATCTTGATGCGGAAATTGAGATGGCCCTCGCCGAAGTTGAACAGGTTCACCGGCTGGATCGACATGATGCCGGCGCCGAACCAGCCGCGGCCGTTGGTGCGCCAGGCCAGGCCGTTGTCGCCCTCGTAGGGCGGGATGGTGCCGTCGACCAGCGTGCTCTCCCATACGTAGATCTGCGAGGAGACTTCGGTCACGAGCGTGTCGTTGACCGGCGTCGTGTCGGTGAACAGTCCGAATGCGCCGCCGCGCGGGGTGGGCGGCCCCAGGAAGACTTCGCCCTGGCCGTTCCACTGGTAGGCGCGCACGTAGTCCACGTACATCGTCGCCGGGAACGGCATCGTGACCGGCAGGCCGGCTCCCGGGTCGCCCAACACGTAGCAGTCGGTGACCGCGCCGCCGATGGCCAGGTTGGCGATCAGGTAGAACGGGCTGCGGAACTCGTCGGACTCGGCGTCGATGGTGAACGGCTCGGCGAACAGGTCGTACTCGACGCCGTTGTCGACGATCGTCTGCCGCAGCGAGTTCTCGTCCCAGTACAGCCGGTAGATCAGGAAGCGCCCGTTCAGCGGGTTCGCGTAGTTGTAGTAGGGGCGGTAGTACACATCGGTTGGATCCCAGGCCAGGCTCGCGGCGCCCGACGGGTTGCCCGGGTTGATGGCGGCCTCGGAGTAGAAGATGGCGTTGGCGCCCATCATCTGGTTGACCGTCGAGTTGTCCAGGCCGTTGCCGCCGTTGTGCGTGTCGTGCAGGTCGCGATAGACCTTCTTCAGGCCCATCTCCATCATGTCGATCTCGCCGCTCCGCGGCCACGCGTAGTTCGCGGTGCCCAGCAGCCAGAACGCGGGCCAGCCGCCGAGATTCAGGTTGGGCACCCAGACGCGCGCTTCGATCATCCCGTACTTGACCGAGACGAACGACTTGCTCATCACCTTGCCCGAGGTGTACTGCAGCGGGTTGCCCCACTGGTCGACGATGCCGGGGCCGCTCTCCTGCTTCGCGACGATGCGCAGGGCCTTGTTGCCGGGCTCGCCGGGCACGTCGGCGATGTCGACGTTTTCGTTCTTGTAGAACTCAAGTTCGCCGTTGCCCCAGCCCCAGCTTCCGTTGCCGGTGATCTTCAGCCAGTTGTCCAGGGTGTTGAAGTTGTCTTCCCACAGCAGGGGGCCGACCTGGGCCGGCGCCTGGACCGCGGAAACGAGAACGAGCGCGAGTGCGACAACGACGAAGAGCTTGCGCATGACCTGTCCTCTGGTTGCCGGCCCGGCCGCTGGTCCGATCGCTGCCGCCGCTGGCGGGCCGTGTGGCGCAGGGCAACGATCTTCGGTCCGGCGATTATCAACTTTGTTCGGACTCCGATCAATGTATTTTTCGTGTCCGCCGGGGAATTTGCTCCCCGATACGATAATGCTTTATCAATGGATGCCGGCCGGGGGGGTGGGCCGTCGGGGACGCCGGACCTCTGACCGAAGCCGTAAATTCAAGAAACAAGCGGCTCTGCCGCCGGCGGGCTATATTGGGGGCCAGGATTTCTGGATTGTTTTCGACCCGCCGCGTCCCACGCCCCGGATCTTCACCAACCCTGATCGGGGTTCCCCCGATTCCGGAAAGCTCCCCTTCCCTATAGGTGGAACCACATGAAGAAGATCTACGTCGGCAACCTGCCGTTCACCGCGACCAACGACTCGGTGTCCCAGCTGTTCGCCAAGCACGGCACCGTGCACTCGGTGGCCCTCATCAACGACCGCGAAACCGGCCGCCCCCGCGGCTTCGGTTTCATCGAGATGGATGACAGCGCCTGTGCGGGGGCCATCCAGGCGCTCGACGGCTTCGCGATGGAGGGTCGCAACCTCAGCGTGAACGAGGCCAAGGACCGCGCGCCGCGGTAGCCCGCATCGCGTCATGCCTGGCGTGAACGCCGGGGACCGGCCCGGAGGCAACGGCTTCCGGGCCGGTCCCGTTCCAGCGGGTCGTCCACCGTTGCGGCCGCACTGGTCGTTGCCGGCAGCGCAGGCTACGATGGTGGGCATCGTGGACATCCCCACCTTCAGCCGGTGCCTGGAACCGCGCGGGAGCCCGCATGTCGTACCCGGTCGATCGCCTCCTGTGCGCCCTCGCGCTCGCGTTCGCACTGCTGCCGGTGCTGCCGCCGGCAGCCGCCGCACAGAGCGTGGCCCTGTCCTTCGACGACGGCTTCGACCCGCGCGAGCAGCCGCAGGCCGCAGCCTGGAACGGGGCCATCCTTGAGGCGCTGGAAGCCGCGGGCGTCCAGGCGATCCTCTTTCCGACCGGCCGGCGCGTCGACAGTGACGAGGGCCTGCGGCTGGTGGGGGACTGGGGCCGCGCCGGCCATGCGATCGGCAACCACACCTACGCGCACCGCAATTTCGGCGCGGCGGCCATGACCGTCGAGGTGTTCACCGCCGACATCGGGAAGGCCCAGGCGCTGTTGCAGGAACTGCCCGGCTGGACGCCGCGGCTGCGGTTCCCGTACCTCAAGGAAGGCGAGACACCGGAGAAGCGTGACGCGTTGCGGGCGTGGCTGCGCGAACAGGGGTACGGCAGCGGTGCCGTCAGCATCGACGCCAGCGACTGGTACTACAACAGCCGCTTCCTGGAGTGGCGCGGGCAGCACCCGACGGACGACCCGGCGGCCTGGCGCGACGCCTACCTCGACCACCTGTGGGACCGCGCCTGCTATTACGATTCGCTGTCGGTGGCGGTGCTCGGCCGCAGCCTGCCGCACGTGCTGCTGCTGCACGCCAACGCCATCAACGCCGCCTTCCTGCCGGACGTCATCGCGATGTTCCGGGAGCGTGGGTGGAAGCTTGTGTCACCTGCGGAAGCCTGGGCCGATCCTGCGTACCAACTCGGACCGCAGACCCTGCCGGCAGGCGAGAGCCATCTGTGGGCCCTGGCCAGGGAGCGGGGATTGCCCGGCCTGCGCTATCCGGCCGAGAGTGACGAGTACGAAAAGGAGCGCGTAGACCGGTTGGTGGCGGCAGGAGACTGACGATGCGACGCGCGGTTGCCGCGCCCTTAAGCACAACGGGTGATCAAGTTCACGCACCAGACAGGAGAACAACGCGATGGCGACGAAGAACGGCAGGGTAGCGCTCATCACGGGGGCGAACAAGGGACTGGGCAAGGAGATCGGGCGGCAGCTGGGCGCGCTCGGCTACACGGTGGTCCTGACGGCCCGCGACGAACAGGCCGGGCGGGCGGCGGCGGCGGAACTCGCGGCGGCAGGATGCGATGCCCACACGATTCGTCTCGAGGTCACCAGCCCCGATGACATCGGCCGGCTCGCGGGCTATCTGGAGTCCACGTTCGGCAGGCTCGACGTGCTCGTGAACAACGCCGGGATCGCCATCGAGTGGGAAGGCCAACCGACCGACGCCGACAAGGTCCGGCGCACGCTCGAGGTCAACCTCATCGCCCCGTTCGCGATCACCGAGGCCCTCGTCCCGCTCCTGGCGCGCAGCGACGATGCACGGGTGATCAACCATTCCTCGATGCTCGGCTCGATCGGCACGGCGGAGAGCATGTGGAAGCAGGTCGGGGGCTTCATGGCCGTGGGATACTCCACCTCGAAGGCCGGGCTCAACATGCTGACCCTGATCCAGTCCAAGACGCTGGCGGGCAAGGGCATTGCGGTTGCCGCCGCCCATCCGGGCTGGGTGAAGACCGATCTCGGGACCCAGGCCGCGCCGCTTGAGGTTGATGAGGGCGCGGGCACGGTCGTCGACCTGGTGACCATGGCCCGCGAGAAGTTTCCCAACGGCCAACTGTGGCACAAGGGCGCGCGGATGCCCTGGTAGGTGTGGTCTCACCGCGCGGTGGATCGATGCGCTGGAATTGCGCGTCGACCTGTTGCCCGGACTTGCGCCGGCGCAAGTCCGGGGATGTTCGGCTTTCGGTGGCCCGTAGCTCCGTCGCCAGGGACGTGGACGGCAATCGCCCGCAAGGTCTGCGCCGCACGCTGACGCCGGGGCTACTCCCACTCGATAGTCCCCGGCGGCTTGCTCGTCAGGTCATACGCCACCGCGCTGATCTCGCTGCGCGCGATGATCTGCGCCCGCACCTCGTCCAGCAGCCTGCGCGGCAGCCGCGCCGCCGTGGCCGTCATCGCGCGCTCGCTGAGGATGGGCCGCACGATGCACAGCTCCCGCCCGCGGCCGTCGATCTCCAGAGGCACCAGCACCGTCGGGCACTGCCACACCTGGTCGTACAGGCCATGGCGCCGCAGCGCGGCCATCATCACCTCGTCGCACTCGCGCAGCAGATCCAGGCGTTCGCGCGTCATCTGCGCGGCCAGCGGACGGCACTCGTGTGGGAGGCCATCGCCCAGCAGCAGCAGCGCGCGGTTGAGTCCGCCCACGGTCTTGAAGATGGTGCCCGAGGCCTCGGCCAGCGCGTCCCAGTCGTACTCGCCGCCGGCCACGGAAGCCGGCGCGTGCAGCAGCACCGGGTGTTCGTACGTGCGCAGGTCGGCCTTCACGCCCACCGAGCGGATCGGCAGCGGCATCGCCTGCAGGCCGTAGTCCTCAACGGCCTTGGCCACCGCGGGGGTGATCTTCGCCAGCGTCGTCTCGTCGGCCACGGCGCCGTCGCTGCACAGCAGCCGCACGCCGAGACCCGGGCCGGGGAAGGGGTGGCGCCAGATCATGTCGTGGGGAATGCCCAGCTTCTCGCCCAGTTCGCGCACCTCGACCTTGTAGAGGTCGGCCAGCGGTTCGACCACCTTGCCTGCCTTGATCATCTCCTCGATGATCGGCACCCGGTTGTGGTGCGTCTTGATGGTGTCGGCGCGCTTGGTGCCGCCCGTCTCGATCGTGTCGGGGTAGATGGTGCCCTGGCCCAGCATGTGCCCGGTGATGCCCAGCCGCCGCGCCTCGCTCTCGAACACGGTGATGAAGGTGTCGCCGATGGCGCGCCGCTTGGCCTCGGGCTCGACCTTCCCGGCCAGCGCCGCCAGGAACGTGTCGGTGGCGTCGATGAAGTGCAGATGGTCGCCCAGCCCCATGTCGCGGAACATCGCCACGACCTGGCGCGATTCATCCTTGCGCATGAGCCCGTTGTCCACGTGCAGCAGTTCCAGCCGCTCGGGGCCGAGCGCCTCGACGAACAGCCGGGCCGCCACCGTCGAGTCGACGCCACCCGAGGCGAGCAGGAACACCGAGCGGTCGCCGACCTGCTCGCGGATGCGTTCGACCTGCTCCTCGACGTAGCGCTCCATGGTCCAGGTGGGCCGGCAGCCGCAGATCCCGAGCACGAAGTTGGCGATCATGTCGTCGCCGTGCACGGTGTCGTCGACCTCGGGATGGTACTGGAAACCGTAGCGGCGGCGCGTATCGTCGGCAATGGCGGCGAAGCGGTGCGGCTCGGCGTTCGCCCCGAGTTTCGACCAGCCCAGCTCGCGGAACCCTTCGCCGACCGCCGTGACCGAGTCGAAGTGGCTCATCCACACCGTCTCGACCGGGCCCAGGCCCTTGTAGAGCGCGTGCTCGCCGGTCAGGTGCAGGTCGGCGCGGCCCCACTCCTGCTTCCCGTGGATGACGGTGCCGCCGTAGTGCTTGGCGATCTCCTGGTGCCCGAAGCAGAACCCGAGGATGGGCACGTCGAGGTCGAGGATGGCCTTGTTCCAGTCCGAGTCCTCGCCGAACGAGGCCAGCGACGGGCTGCCGCTCAGGATGATGCCCTTGCAGCCGGCGAAGGCCTCGCACGGGTCCTCGGGCTGGCGGATCTCGGCCAGCACCCGCGCCGCGCGCCTGACCTTGGTGGCGATGAGATGGGCGTACTGGCCGCCGAAGTCGATGACGGCGATGACGTCGTGCTTCATGGGTCCGTCCTGTGGTCGGAAAGGCGGGCAGGGGGCAGGCCGGGCCGCCGCGGGGGCGCCGGCCGGTAAGGGCCATATTTAGCAGAACGGGCGCGATTGCACAACCGGGAGGTGGTCCCGCGGAACCGGACCGGCGCTCGCGGGGTACCACGGAGGTTGCCGGTGGCGGCGTCCCGCCGATGCCCCGACCATGTGACCGGTGGCGCCTGCGTGGCGCCCGGGAGGAGACAAACATGCAGAAGCTCAACAAGGTGATCGCAGCGGCGGTGTTCGCGGCGGTCCTTGGCGGAGGTACAGGCGCCATGGCGGAAACGGGCAAGCAGCAGGCAGTCCTGGGCGGTGGGTGCTTCTGGTGCCTGGAGGCCGTCTACCAGCGCCTGAAGGGCGTTGAACAGGTCGAGTCGGGCTACGCCGGCGGCAGCGGACCGACCACGTACCGGGAAGTGTGTACGGGGGAGACCGGGCATGCCGAGGTGGTGCGGGTGACGTACGATCCGGCCGTGATCACCTATCGCGACCTGCTGACGGTGTTCTTCGCCACGCATGACCCGACAACCCTCAATCGCCAGGGTGCCGATGCCGGCACGCAGTACCGGTCGGTCATCTTCTGTCGCGATGCGGCGCAGCGCGCGGACGCCGAGGCGATGATCGCCGAACTGACGCGCGACAAGATCTTCGACAACCGCATCGTGACCGAACTGGCCGCGGACGCGACGTTCCATGTGGCAGAGGACTATCACCAGGACTACTACGAGAACAACCGGTCGCAGGGGTACTGCCAGGTCGTGATCAATCCCAAGATCAAGAAGCTGCGGGAGCAGTTCGCGGACAAGCTGAAGGACTAGACAAGGAGCGGCGCCGGAATCCGGTCCGGGATCGCGCGGGGCAGTGGTCGTTTGACCAGCACCGCGCGATCCCGTTCCTGTTCCTAGCGACCGTGTGTCGATCCGTGCGGTTCGGCACCCGGCTTTGCGATCGGGGCGGCGTGCGCAGCCGGCTTGGCCGTATCGTGTGCCGCCTTGGCCGGTGTGTGCGCCGCCGGCGTTGCCGCATGCGCCGCAGGCGCAGCCGTGTGCGCCGCTGCGTGCTGTGCCGCCGGCGTGCCGCGGCCGCGTGGTTCGGCGTGGCCGCCGGAATTGCCGCATGCGCCGGTGCGTGCTTCGACTTGGCCGCCGGTGCCGCGGCGTGCGCCGCCGCTCCGTGGCCCGGTCCCGCCAGCCCGTCGAGCCATTCGACGATGCCCGTGTCCAGATCGTAGCGGGCGCCGACGATCTTCAGCTCACCCTTCTCGACCATCTCGGCCAGGATCGGCCCGCTCTCGCGCAGCAGTTCGGCGGTCAGCTCGACGTTCGCCCGGATGGCGCCCTCCACCGGGTCGCCGTGCGGGTCACGATTGGCCGCCACCGCCGGCTGCAGCGCGGTCATCAGCGCCGGCAGGTGCCCCGGCAGTTCGCCGCCGCCCACCGCCGCGGTCACGGCCCCGCAGCGCTCATGGCCCAGCACCACGATCAACCGAGTGCCCAGGTGCTCGGCCGCGTACTCCAGGCTGGCGATGCCGATCGCGTTGGCCACGTTGCCGGCCACGCGCACCACGAACAGGTCGCCCAGGCCCTGGTCGAAGAGCACTTCGGGCGCCACGCGCGAGTCCGAGCAACTGAGGATGGCGGCAAACGGCGCCTGGCCTTCGAGCAGGGCTTCGCGTCGCGCGGCATCCTGGTCCGGGAACGCGGGCTTGGCATTGACGAAATGACGGTTGCCGATGATGAGGCGGGCCAGCGCCTCTTCGGGGCTGACGCCGTCGTGCCCGGAGCCGGCGTCAACGACTGCGACGGCGCCCGTGTCCAGGTCGTAGCGCGCGCCGACCCCCTTCAACCTGCCCTCGGCCACCAGGCCCGACAGGACGGGGCCGGATGCGCGCAACTGCCGCGCGGTCAGCTCGATGTTCGCCGCCATGGCTCCTTCCACCGCGTCGCCGTGCGGGTCATGATTGCCGTCGACCGCAGGCTGCAGGGCCGCCATCAGCGCCGGCAGGTGGCCCGGCAGCTCGCCGCCCTTCACCGCCGCGGTCACGGCGCCGCAGCGCTCGTGCCCGAGCACCATGACCAGGCGCACGCCGAGGTGCTCGGCGGCGTACTCGATGCTGGCCAGGCCGATCTCGTCGGCCACGTTGCCGGCCACGCGCACCACGAACAGGTCGCCCAGGCCCTGGTCGAAAACCACTTCGGGCGGCACGCGTGAATCCGAACAGCACAGGATGATCGCGAACGGCTCCTGGCCCCCGGCCAGCAGGGCTCGCCGCGACACGTCCTGGTTGGGATGTGACGGTGCGGCATCGAGGAAGCGGCGGTTGCCCTCGAGCAGCCGCGACAGCGCGCTGTCGGGATCCATGCCGCCGTCATGCCCGGCCCGTGCGGCTGAAACCGGGGCCAGCAGCAGCAGCGTTGCCAGCCAGGCCCATTTGAGCACCTTCATCGACAAACCTCCCTGGGAACGGCGCAGCCGACGCCACCGCACCGGTGGCACCCTCGTTGACAATGGATCGGCCTTCCTGAGGAAAGCTTTATGCGCGGATTGGAGTCCCTGCAGACCGGGAGCCCTCGATCATCCTGATGTGCCCAGCACTGATCCGATGGCATCGCCCTGGTGATCACCGCACGGCAAAACCAGGCTCGGCGCTTGTCCCACAGGCACTTGCGGTCACGACGACCGAGGGCACGAAACCTGCGCTGGACGATGTGGAGGCCTGCAGCATGGCGTTGGCGACGCGGTGTCGTCACGTCTCCACGGCCGGCCACGACCAGGGAGTCATGAGATATGAAGGCGATCGGCATCGCATTGGTCATCGCAGGCTTCGTTGCGCTCGTCTACGGAGGATTCAGCTATTCCAGGCACCGCGAGGTGCTTTGATCTGGGGCCATTGAAGACCACTGCCACCGAGCACAAGGGCTTTCCCGTCCCGGCCGCGGCCGGTGCCGCAGTCCTGCTCGTCGGCTTTGCCCTGGTTGTGGGCAGCAATCGTCGTCTGCGGCGGCCATAGCGGAGATCGCCGTGCTCCCGCCGAGCGTCCCAATCTGAGTGACAGCGCATCAATCTGATCAGGTGCGACGGCGCTGAGGATCGAATCGGCGAGCTTGTCCCGGCGGCAGGCCCGGTCCGCCGAGTACAGGGAAGGTAGCGAATGACAGGAAACAAGCTGTTTCCAGACGCAGCCGCGCGAATGCAGGAGGACGCAACCTCGTGGCCCGACGATTGCGGTTCTGCCCACAATCACCGGCACGCATTCCGGAGACCCATTTCCGAAACCGGCCTTGCCGCGGTCGCATATCGCGGAACCACGGAAGCCCGTTCAAGTCGAAAGGGAAGAGAAATGAAGAGCAACAAGCTTGCTATCGCGATCCTGATCGTGACCGGACTGACGGCGGCCTCATGCGCAGGACCGAAAGAGGTGCGGTTGGCCGGTAACGGCGATATCCCCGCGGCCGAGTCGCCCGTGAAGGTGGGCGCGAACGAGAACGGTAACACCACCTTCGAACTCGGTCAAGCACCTGGCACTGCCGCAGCGCGTCGATCCCGCCGCCACCGTCTATGTCGTGTGGCTGCGCGGCAACGATTCGGCCGACCGCTCGCAGAACATGGGTGCGCTCAAGGTTGATGATGACCTGAACGGAAGCTACTCCGGCGTCACGCCCTTGCGTGAATTCTAGCTGTTCGTCACCGCTGAAGCAGCCGCGTCGGGCACCTAGCCTTCAGGTCCGGCGCTCCTGCACACGAACGTTTCCGCGACGAAGTAGGAACACCGGCGCGTATCGACACCGGGACCACGGCATGGTCGCCACAACCGGCCAGGTCGTGGTCCTGCAGTCGTGGACCTGCAACGGACAGTGGCGGAGCTTCATCCGTCGGTCCCGCGATCCTCATGGACGTACCCGTCATCCGAGTCGTCGCGCTTGCGGTCGCGCAGGTCACGCAGCATGCGGCGAACGTCGCGCACGCCGCCGATGGTGAACCAGATCATCACCAGCGACGAGACGATCTCGATCCAGAAGCGCGTGCCAGAAGCGGAGCCATTGTGTCGTAGTTGACCAGCCGCCGTCCGTCAGGCGGCGGGAAAGGAAGAAGATGGTGCCGACGGCGAAGACCGCCATCCAGGCCAGGTTCCAGCTCCAGGTCATGACGTAGAGGAACTTGTCGCGCCGTCCGAACTCGTCGGTGATGCCGATGGCGCGCCAGCCCCGCGAGACCGCCTGTCCCGTGCCCTCGAACCGCCCGCCACGGCCCACTTTGCCGCGGTGCAGCAGCCGATCCAGGTCGAACACGCGGCGCTTCACCAGCTGCTGGCCCAGCGAAACCGCCACATAGACCAGTGCGCAGACCCACATCGACCAGCGCCCCAGACCTGCTGGCCGTTGGGCAGGTTCGCGTCGGATCCAGGCGGCCCACGACTCGGCCTGCGCGCGGCCCGTGAAATCCAGCAGGCCCCAGAACGGCGTCCCTGTCTCGTGCCACGCGCGCTTGGCCTGCTCCAGCACGAAGCCGGTCATGGTCAGTGTCACTCCGGCGATGCCGGCCGCCCAGGCGCCCGCCGTGGTGCCCCAGCGCGGTGTAGAGCCCGCCGATGATGACCGCGCCCGACCAGCCGGCGCGAAGATCGCCCCGGTCAGCGAAGAACAGGAGGATAGCCCGGCTCTGCTTGTGGAACAGGCTGAAGACGAAGGGAACAGTCCCACGCCGACCACGGCCAGGCAGCGTGCGCATGGACGGTCAGACGCCAGCGGCGCCCCGGCGCAGCGGAATCAGCACGTCCTGCACGAAGATGCTGCTCCACGAGCGCATGCAGGTACAGCGTGCTGATCGAGGCGCAGAGCATCAGCGCCGCGAAGGCGCCCAGCAGGCCGGTGGGCAGCAGGGCCGACAGCGTCAGGGGGCCGCGCATCTGCGAACGCAGCGCCTCGTTGGGGATGCCGTCCAGCTTCGCCTGCACGCCGCCGGTCAGGCCGCTCCAGTCGGGGTGATGCAGCACCGTATAGATCAGGATCGGCACGGGGGTCATGAACATGCCCCTGCCCGATGCCGGGCGCCACAGTCCCAGCACGTTGTCCATCTTACCCTCGTGGGCGGAACGGGCCGAGGTGTTGTAGGCCTGCGTGCCCTGCCACGACAGGCCCCGTAGAACAGGCCGATGACGCCGATCGTGAAGTAGGTGACGTTGAAGCCGGCCACGGAGCCGGTGCCGAAGGGGTTGACCTCGAGAGGCCGGCCGGCGTCTGGCATCATCACCGTCGAGACATCGTCCCAGCCTACCTTCTGCAGCAGCC